>JBLNAW010000146.1:0-2951 GCA_050259555.1 Solirubrobacterales bacterium | reverse complement strand
GGGCAGGTCACGGACTCGGTCGATCTGCGCGAGCAGGAGCTGGAAGGCAACGTCTTCGACCGGGCGGTGATCCCGGCGGCCGCTCGCCTGGGACGCGGGCTCTTCAAGATCACACCGGCATCCCTTCACGGCAGGATCGACCAGAAGCTGGTCTACGCGGGAAGCCCTGCCGGTTGGGACGCCGACCGGGTCGTCGCGCTCAAGATCGTCTTCGCGATCGTGGGATTGATCGGCGGGCTCCTCTTTGGCGCGATCCTCCCGATCCCGAACCTGCTGAAGATCTTCTTCGTGGTGATCCTGACGGGACTCGGCTACATCCTGCCGAGCTACCAGGTCGCGGCGATGGCGTCCCGGCGTCAGAAGATGATCCAGCGACAGCTGTCGGACGTGATGGACCTGCTGACGATCAGCGTGGAGGCCGGCCTCGGCTTCGACGCTGCGCTGGCACAGGTCGTGAAGAACGTGCCGGGTCCCTTGGCGGAGGAGCTCACGCGCCTCCTCCAGGAGGTCCAGATCGGTGTAGGGCGGGCGGACGCGTTCCGGCATCTCTCCGACCGCACCGAGGTGGAAGAGCTGAAGGCCTTCGTCCTGTCCATGATCCAGGCGGATCTGTTCGGAGTGAGCATCGCCAACGTGCTGCGCTCACAATCCCGCGAGCTTCGGCAGAAGCGTCGTCAGCGCGCGGAGGAGACGGCCCAGAAGATCCCGGTGAAGCTGCTCTTCCCGATGATCTTCCTCGTGATGCCGGCGACGTTCATCGTCCTGCTCGGACCGGGAGTCATCCGGGTCTACGACCAGTTCTTCCACTAGGAAGGGGGCGAGCGGCCCAGCTGCCACTGCTAGGCTGCTCGCCATGGACGTCGCCTACCAGGGCGAGCCCGGCGCGTACAGCGAGGTCGCCGTGCGCGCCGCCTTTCCGGACGCCGAGCCGATGCCGTGCGACACGGTGCGCCTGGTGTTCTCGCGCGTGACGAGCGGCGAAGCCGACTTCGGCGTCGTGCCCGTCGAGAACTCGCAGGCGGGCTCCGTGAACGAGACCTACGAGTTGTTGCTGAACTCGAGCCTCGTGAAGATCCACGGCGAGGTGGTGGTGCGCGTGGATCACGCGCTCGTCGCTCCGCCCGGATCGAGGCTCGAGGGCATCCGTCGCGCGTTCTCGCATTGGCAGGCGCTCGCGCAGAGCGAGGACTTCCTCGCCGTTCACCACATCGAGCCGGTCCCGGTCCACGACACCGCGGGGGCGGCTCGTATGGTCGCCGAGGCCGGTCGGCTGGAGGACGCCGCGATCGCGAGCGTGGAGGCCGCGAATCGGCTCGGGCTGTCCGTGCTCGCCGAGCGGATCCAGACCTATCCGGACAACTTCACGAAGTTCGCGGTGGTCGGGACCGCCGATCCGGGCCTCGGGACGCCGGACAAGTGCTCGCTCGTCATGGCGGTCGCGGACCGGCCGGGGTCCCTGCTCGCGTCGCTCCAGCCCTTCGCCGAGCGCGGGATCAACATGGTCAAGCTCGAGTCGCGACCGCGCCGGGGTGCGCCGTTCGAGTACGTCTTCTACGTCGACATCGAGCGGCCGGCCGAGGACCCCGACGTCCAGGCCGCTTTCGAGCTCGCCCGTCTCCACACCTCGATGCTGAAGATCCTCGGCTCCTACGCGGGGTCGAAGGGTCCCGTCTAGGCCCGGGGAGCGGGAGGGCCTCCCGCCGATGGCACGTCGAGGGCGCCACGCCGCTCGGGCGGGGTTCCCGTTCGGACTCATCGGCGCGATCCTCGTCATCGTTCTCACCGTCGCGGCGGTGGCGTGGTGGGCGACCTCGTCTGGTGACGACCATGAGCGCGCGAGCGAGCGTCCCTCGCCCTCGGCGAGCGCCCCCGGCTCGCCCTCGCCGACACCCAGTCCCTCGCCCTCACCCTCGCCGAGCCCGATCCCCTCACCCTCGCCGGGGCCCATCAACACCGCCTTCCGGGGCATCACGACGTTTCGAGGTAACGCGACGAGGACGTACTACGGCGAGGGTCCGGTCCCGCGGAAGCCGGTGATCCTATGGCGATATCCACGCACGGGCGGTATGTGCAGCTCGTCCTCGGTCGCGGAGGAGACGAAGGTGTGGTGCGGCACCGGGTGGACCGGGCAGCCCCACGTGATCGTCGGCGACCACGGCTCGATCGAGATCCGCATCAACGCGTACGACGGCGCGTATCACTTCCTCGATGCCGATACCGGCGAACCGGTCCGGCCGAGCCTGCAGACCGGGGACCTCGCGAAGGGATCGGCCACGAGCGATCCGGACGGGTACCCCCTCTACTACGCGGGCTCCCGAGACAACTTCCTGCGCGTGATCGCGCTCGACCGTCCCGAGCCCGAGGTGCTGTGGGAGGTGAACTCGCTGACCAGCGTGCCGAACCCGGTGTGGAACAGCGACTGGGACGGGGCCCCGCTCGTGATCGACGATTACCTCATCGAGGGTGGCGAGAACTCGTGGTTCTACGTGATCAAGCTGAACCGCGGCTACGACCGTGACGGCCTCGTGACCGTCCATCCGAAGATCGTGTTCACCGCGCCCGGCTACGACGCGGAGCTGATGGCCGCCCTGCCGGACAGCGACGTCTCGATCGAGAACTCGGTAGCGTTCTCCGACGGCGTCGTGTACTTCGCGAACTCCGGTGGGCTCGTGCAAGGGTGGGACATCTCCAAGATCCTGCGCGGCCGCAGCGACCAGGCCGAGCGCGTCTTCCGGTTCTGGACGGGCGACGACACGGATGCCTCGGTCGTGATCGACGAGGAAGGCTTCCTGTACGTCGCGAGCGAGCTCCAGCGGTTCAACGCGCGCTCGGCCGAGGTGGGGCAGCTGATGAAGCTCGACCCGTCGAACCCGAAGGACCCGCTCGTCTGGTCGCTCCCCGTGACCGAGCGTGGGGGCGACGGGCTCGGGGGCATCTGGGCGACCCCGGCC
>JBLNAW010000145.1:0-2921 GCA_050259555.1 Solirubrobacterales bacterium | reverse complement strand
TGTCGGTGGCGGCGGCGACGTCGACCTCGGCCTGTCCGACGCCGACGGTCTCGACGATCACGACGTCCTTGCCCGACGCATCGAGGATCCGGACGGCCTCGGGCGCGGCGAGCGCCATCCCGCCGAGGTGCCCCCGCGTGGCCATCGAGCGGATGAAGACCTGCGGGTCGGTCGCGTGGTCCTGCATGCGGAGCCGGTCCCCGAGGAGCGCGCCGCCGGTGAACGGCGAGGTCGGGTCGATCGCGAGGACGGCGGCGCTCCGCTCGTCCAGCCGAGCGATCCGGACGAGCTCGCCGGCCAGCGTCGACTTGCCGACCCCCGGCGACCCCGTGAGCCCGATCGTCCACGCCCGACCCGTGTGCGGGAACAATCCGGCGGAGAGCTCGGCGAGACCCTCGTCGCCGTCCTCGACCATCGAGATCGCGCGAGCCACCGCTCGCCGATCGCCCTCGAGGATCCGCTCGACCAGGTCCATATCAGGGAAAGGGTAGCCCGGCATCGGGCGTGGGGCCGGGCCCGCCGCCCGAGCTGCCCCGGCTACCCTTGGGGATCTCCTGTGGGAGGCGAGACCCGGACGGCCGTCGGGGCCGCGCCGGGGATCGCCTCGAGGGCGTCGCGGATCGACTTGCAGTACTCGCGTTGCCGAACGAGTGCGGGATCGTCCTCCGACCCGGCGCGGGCGCGCGCCATCGCGAGGTTCACCTGCTCCTTCTGCAGCCGCTTCATCAGGCGGGCGGCTCCCTCACCCGCCCGCGCGCGCATCTGCCGGCGCGACCTCCGCCGCGCCATCGGGTCCAGCAGGATCCCGAGCTCGATCGCCGTCAACCCAGGACGATCGACCTCCGCGCGGAGCGCGGTCTCGAACCACCGGCGCTCGCGGCGACGGGCGAGACGCACCGCCACGATCACGAACAGCAGGAGCGGGAGACCTTTCACGGCGGCGGCGAACGGGATCCGCAACCAGTCGCGCGCGCCGTTCACGGTGCCGGGGAACAGATCGAGGAACGGCGAGTTCCACAGGAAATGCCCCGCCACACCGGCGAGGAACAGCCCCAGCGCCGCCCAAACCCGGCGCCGGAGCAGCTCCTCACCGCGGCGCGAGACCAGATACGCCACGCCCATCCCCGACAGACCCGTGTAGAGCACGTGTCCGTAGAGCCCGCTCGAGAGCACCCGAACCCAGAAGCCCGCGAGCACGCCGCTCGGCGTCCCCCCGAAGACCGCGACGAAGTAGAAGACGTCCTCGACGACCGTGAATCCGAGCCCGCAGAGGGCGCCATAGACGAACCCGTCCATGACGTCGTCGAACTCCTCGGCCGCGATGATCGCGAGCAGGGCGACGCCAGAGACCTTCAGGACCTCCTCGACGAGCGGAGCGGTGAGGGCCGCCGTCCACCGCGAGGCGAACTCGGGGCCGCCGAGCCGAGCGACGACGAGACCCCACCCCTCGTTCGCGTACGCCGCGAGCGTGGTCGCCGCGACCGCGCCCCACAGGAAGGCCCCGGCGAGCAGCGACAGCGGCTCGCGCTCGTACAGGTCGAGCACGTAGACGAGCAGGAAGACCGGCAGCGCGTAGAGGGCGAGGAGCGCCCACGAGAGCGCCCATCCCGAGGGCGAGACGTCTCGGAACAGCTGCTGCTGCTGGATCGTGAGGAAGCCGGTGACCACGAGGACGGCGGCGAACAGCAGGAACGCCGGGTTCCGGAACCGGAACAGCGTCCACGACGCGGTCCATCGGTGACGTGCGAGCCGCAGGCGCGGCGGCGGCGGGGGCGGCGGCATCGCCGTCACGAGATCACCGCCGATCCGATCATCGCGTGGACGTCGTCCAGCATGTACCGGAGCACCCCCTCGGCACCCCAGCCGTCGAAGACCGCGCCGACGCCGTTCGGCGACACGATCGCGGTGACCTCGCCTTCGATCGGCGCCGACGACCGGCCGAACAGCCCGACGTACCCGAGCCGAACGCCGGCGAGCCCCGACGCCAGCCTGACCGTCTGCGTCTGGCGCGAGACCGAGAGGTGCTGGGCCTCGGGCTCGAGCACGTCGCGCACGTACGCGTCGACGAGCTGCTCGGCCGAGCCCTGGAAGGGGAACTCCGCGATGTCCAGGTTCCCTCCACCGCGGGTGAGGCGCACCCGAGGTGGGGCCTGCGAGCGACTCGCGACCTCCCACCCCGAGAGCGGCTGCACGCGGATCGCGCCGGCGACCTCCACCGGCGCACCGACGGTTCGGGAGAGGGCCCCGCCGACCACGAAGCCGCCGAACACGACCGTCGCGATCGCGGCTCCGACGACGACCGTCGCGAGGAGCGCGCGGGGGGGAGGGACGACGACGACCGGGGCGTCCATCACACCACCGAGAGGAGCCGGGTCACGCGCGAGACCGTGAGCAGGTGCCGGAGGAGCCCCTCGATCTGCATCTGCCCACCGAGGACCTTCCGGGCGATGTCACGCCCCTCCGGGCGGAACACGTCGGGAAGCCCGAGCCGCAGGGGCGCACCGGCGAGCTCGACGAGGGACAGCGAGTCGGCGGTCACCCGCACCCGCGCGCGGCCGTCGGCGGTCCCGTTCGCGACATGCACCCCCCGAGGCTCGATCCCGAGGCTCACCGCGACGTCGGCGTCGATCGCGACGAGGTCCACCACCGCCCGGCGGAGCAGTCCCGCGCGCCCGGGGTGTTGCGCGAGGTTCGCCTCGATCAGGCCGCCGACCATCACCGCGAGCCCGTTCGGCTCGTCATCGACGTAGGTGACGCGGGGCGCGGTCACGGCAGGAGAAGGACCTTCGTCGCCCGGCGGGTGTCGAACAACTCGTAGCCGAGCGCGGCATCCTCGAGCGGGAGCCGATGCGAGACGATCGGCGACGGATCGATCCTTCCGGAGAGGACGTGCTCGAGCGCGCGCTCCCACCAGACGTGGA
>JBLNAW010000144.1:0-4722 GCA_050259555.1 Solirubrobacterales bacterium | reverse complement strand
TCCGTCAGGCCTGGGAGCGGGGGGTCGTGCTCGCCGGCATCAGCGCAGGTGCGCTGTGCTGGTTCGAGACCGGCGTGACGGACTCGCTCAGCCCCGAGCTCGTGCCGTGGCGGGACGGGCTGGGGCTGCTGCCGGGCTCGTTCTGCCCGCACTACGACGCAGAGCCCGACCGCCGCCCCGCGTACCACCGGTTCGCCCGAGAGCACCGACTCCCGGCCGGCTACGCGGCCGACGACCTGGTCGCCCTGCACTTCGAGGGCGCCGAGCTCGCCGAGGTCGTCACGTCCCGAGCCGGCGCCGCTGCGTACCACGTCGAGGCCGACGGGGACGCCGTGAGCGAAACGCGGATCGAGCCGCGGGTGCTGCGGCCCGGGCCGTAGAGTGACGTCGAACGAGAGGAGCCTGCCATGACCCACGTCTTCCGCCGCGTCCTCACCCGAGAGCTGCCGCACGCGGCCCGCGCCGAGGGCGTCTGGATCACCGACAC
The DNA here is from genome assembly GCA_050259555.1 of Solirubrobacterales bacterium. GTDB lineage: Bacteria > Actinomycetota > UBA4738 > UBA4738 > HRBIN12 > HRBIN12. The sequence continues at coordinate 4,235 of JBLNAW010000144.1, read as the reverse complement.
CGAGGGCAAGCGGTACCTCGATGGCGCCGGCGGTGCGATCGTGTCGAACGTCGGTCACGGCGACCCGACCCTCCTTGCCGCGATGGCCGAGCAGGCCTCGAAGGTCCAGTACGTGCACGGCACGATGTTCACGACCGACGCGCTCGAGGCCTATGCCGAGGACGTCGCAACGATGCTGCCGATGGAGGGCGCGATGCTCTATCCGGTCTCGGGCGGCAGCGAGGCGGTCGAGACCGCGCTGAAGCTCGCGCGCACGTACCAGATCGCGCGCGGGGAGGACTCGCGCCACATCGTGATCGGGCGCAAGCAGTCGTACCACGGCAACACGTTCGGGGCGCTCGATGTCGGCGGCAAGGACGCGCTGAAGGGCCCGTACCTGCCGTGGCTGGGCCGCTTCCGCCACACCGAGACCCCCTACGAGTACCGCTGCTCGATGCCCGAGCACCCGGTCGATTGCGGTGTCCGCTACGCCGAGGCGCTCGAGGCCCTGATCCTCGAGATCGGTCCCGAGAACGTGGCCGCGTTCATCGCCGAGCCAGTGGGCGGCGCGACGCTCGGAGCCACCGTCCCGACCGACGACTATTGGCCGGCGATCGCCGAGGTCTGTCACAGGCACGGCGTCCTCGTGATCGCCGACGAGGTCATGACGGGGTTCGGCCGGACCGGCCGCTGGTTCGGCGTCGACCACTGGGGCGTCAAGCCGGACATCCTCACCGCCGGCAAGGGCTCGACGAGCGGCTACTGGCCGTTCGGGTTCGCCGCCGCGAGCGGCGAGATCTACGACACGGTCAAGCCGAAGGGCTTCGTCCACGGCTTCACGTGGTCGCACAACGGCGTCGGCGCGGCGGTCGCGCACGCGACGCTCCGGCGCCTGCGCGAGGGCGACCTCGTCGAGGCCAGCCGCGTGAAGGGCGAGCTGCTCCTGAAGGAGCTCTCGGCCGCGCTCGGCGATCACCCGAACGTCGGCGACGTCCGCGGCATCGGGCTGATGGTCGGCATCGAGCCGGTAGCCGACCGCGACACGAAGGCGCCGTTCCCCCGCTCGGCGAAGGCGACCGAGGGCATCCTCGCGGCCGCGCGCGAGCGGGGTTTGCTCCTGTACTCAAGCACCGGGCACGTGGACGGCCGAGACGGCGACCTCGTGATGTTCGGCCCACCGATGATCCTGTCCGACGAGGAGAGGGCCTTCGCGGTCGGCACGACCGCCGAGGCGATCGCGGCCGCGTTGGAGTGAGTCTGTGAGCGGTCGTGCTGGGCTGATCCTCGCGCCGGAGGCGCGCGCCTACGACTTCGGTCCCCAGCATCCGTTCCGGCCCGAGCGCGTCCTGTTCACGTGGGACCTCATCCGGGCATGCGGCCTGCTCGAGCTCCCGAGCGTCGAGGTCATCCCGGGTCGTACCGCGACCGACGAGGAGATCCTGCTCGTGCACACGCCCGAGTTCGTGGATGCCACGAAGCGCGCGGGTCACGGCGAGGACGGACCGTGGTCGCGCTACGGCTACGGCCCCGGCGACAACCCGATCTTCCCGAAGATGCACGAGGCCGGCGCACTCGTCGTGGGCTCCTCGATCGCCGCCGCCGAGGCCGTGCTCGACGGGACGGTCGCCCACGCGTTCAACGCCTCGGGAGGCCTGCACCACGCGATGCCGAGCCGCGCCTCGGGCTTCTGCGTGTACGACGACCCGGCGGCGGCGATCGCCTGGATGCTCGGCCGCGGCGTCGAGCGCGTTGCCTACGTGGACGTCGACGTCCACCACGGCGACGGAGTGCAGGAGATCTTCTACGCCGATCCACGGGTCCTCACGATCTCGATCCACGAGTCGGGCGAGTACCTGTTCCCCGGGACGGGGTTCGTGAACGAGCGGGGCGAGGGTGACGCGGAGGGCACGAAGGTCAACCTGCCGCTCCATCCCGGCACCGGCGATGACGCCTGGCTCGAGGCCTTCCGAGAGGTCATCCCGCCGCTGATCCGGCGCTGGAAGCCGGACGTGCTCGTCACGCAGCTCGGGTGCGACACGCACGCGACCGACCCGCTCGCGCACCTGCGGCTCACCACGGCCGCGTACCGCGAGGCCGGGAAGATGCTCCACGACCTCGCGCACGAGGTGACCGACGGGCGGTGGGTGGCCACCGGCGGCGGCGGGTACCAGTGGGCTCGGGTCGTCCCGCGCGCGTGGACCCTCTACTTCGCCGAGATGGCCGGTGCGGAGCTGCCGGACCATCTGCCCGAGTCCTGGCTCGAGGACGTCGAGTTCCAGCTCCGCGGCGAGGTCCCTGCGACCTTCAGCGAGGAACCTCTGCCGCCAAGGGGCGAGGACACGGAGACCCGCGGCGTGATCCATCTCGTTCGCCAATCGCTCTTCCCGGGATTCGGGCTCGAGCCATGAGTCCGCGCCGGGCGAAGCTCGTCTGCACGCTCGGGCCCGCGAGCGCCGACGCATCCGTGGTCGCCGAGCTCATCGACGCCGGCACCGACGTCTTCCGGGTGAACTTCTCCCACGGCGACCCGGAGGATCACGCCGCCCTGGTGCGGACCGTGCGGACGGCCGCCGAGGCGCTCGGCGCCGAGCCGGCGGTGATGGCGGACCTCCCCGGACCGAAGATCCGGCTCGGCGAGTTGGCGGAGGAGCCGCTGCGCCTGGAAGCCGGCTCGACCTTCGTCCTGCGCCGCGGCGGCGGGCCGGGCGACGCGTCGGGCGCCTCGACCACGTACGAGGGGATCGGGCGGGATGTCCGCTCCGGCGACCGGATCCTGCTGGCCGACGGCGCCGTCGAGCTCTGCGTCCGTCAGACGGCCCCCGAGGTCCTCACCGAGGTCGTGAAGCCCGGCTCGATCCGCTCGCGCGCAGGTGTCAACGTGCCCGCCGAGCGCCTCTCGCTCCCGGCGATCACCGAGCGCGACCGCCAGGCGCTCACGGATGCCCTCGACCTCGGCGTCGACCTCGTCGCCCAATCGTTCGTCCGCAGCGCCGAGGACGTGATCGGCCTGCGTGCCCTCATGGGATGGCGAGAGGTCCCGATCGTCGCGAAGATCGAGACGCGTCCCGCGGTCGAGGGGATCGCCGCCATCCTCGCGCGGACGGACGCGATCATGGTCGCGCGAGGCGACCTCGGCGTCGAGCTGCCGATGGAGGAGATCCCCGTGCTCCAGAAGGAGCTCCTGCGGGCTGCTCGAGCGGCCGGCAAGCCGGCCATCGTAGCGACGCAGATGCTCGAGTCGATGATCCGCGCGCCACGTCCCACCCGGGCCGAGGCGAGCGACGTCGCGAACGCGGTGCTCGACGGCGCCGACGCGATCATGCTGTCGGGCGAGACCGCGATCGGCGAGTTCCCCGTCGAAGCGGCCCGCGCCGCCGCCCGGATCGCCGAGGTCGCCGAGGAGCGCGCCGGCGGCTTCCGCTCGGCGGGCCCTCCTCCCGAGCACGTGGACGAGGCCTCGGCGATCGCACATGCGGCCGCCCAGGTCGCCGCCGACGACCCCTCGGTCGTCGCGATCGCCTGTTACACGGAGACCGGGCGCACGGCCACGCTCCTGTCGATCGAACGTCCGAGCGTCCCGATCTACGCCTTCGTGCCCGATGCGAAGGTTCGCCGGACCCTGAACGTGCGGTGGGGGGTCCGCGCCCTCGCGGCCGAGCAGCCGCCGGACACGGACGCGATGATCGGCCTCATGGACGCCGGCCTGCGCTCGACCGGCGTCGTCGCCGAGGGCCACTCGGTCGTGATGGCCGCCTCCTCCCCGGCCGGCAAGTCGCACACGAACATGCTCAAGGTCCACCAGGTGGGCGAGGCCGTCCGCTGAGGCATACGCTCACCGCATGAGCGAGTTCAACGCCGGTCGTCAGGGACCCTTCCCATCCGGGAGCCGGGAGGAGGCCGAGCGCGCGCACGAGCAGGATCTCCGTGAGGGAGCCGAACGTGCCCACGACGTGAGAGCCGCCCAAGCCCCCTCGCGTCACCGTCGCCGGTGGTGGTCGTTCGGCCGCCGCGGAGCCCGATAGCGCGTGCCCGCATGCGGCGGCGCCGGGGGAACCGCGCCTACGCGGCGGGAGGTGGGGGCGGCTCGAGGGGTCCGATCCTGCCACGCCGCGACCCCTTCGTCACGCGGTCCACGCCCCAACGGTAGACGGGGGGCGTGAGGACCCGGAAGGCCTGTGCCGCACCGAGGGCGCGAGGGACCGAGACCTCCGGCACCCGCCCTCGCCGCACGACGTCGACGATGACGCCGGCGACGT
>JBLNAW010000143.1:0-4392 GCA_050259555.1 Solirubrobacterales bacterium | reverse complement strand
GGGGATCAGCGCTCGTACCTGCTTCTCCACCTGGCCGGCGACACCGAGCGCGACCGCCCACTCGAGGTACTCGTCCCAGATCACGACGGCGAGCGCCGGCGCGTTCGGCAGATCCGAGAAGTGCAGGAGGTACCGGCGGAACGCCGCGAGCTTCGCGACGCGCTCGCGGAGCGGCCGGTCGACGCGAGCCGGGATCGCGCGGAGCGCCGGCATGAGGCAGACGACGGCGGCCGGTACGAGCCACCAGCCGACCGGGCCGCCGAGCCCCCACACGGCCGTCCAGATCCCGTAGCCGGCAGCGGCACCCGCGAGGATGAAGGCGGAGGTGGACTCGAGCCGTGCGTCCCCTTTCTGGATCCGGCGGAGCGCGTCCCCCGTGCGCGCCCTCACGCCGTCCCACCACGAGCGGTAGCGGGTGTACGGCGCGTTCCCGGCCGGCCGCGGCTTCGGGTGCAGGATGGAGATCTCCTCGGCCGCGTCGCCCCCGGTCCCGAACAGCAGCATCTGGAAGTCCTGGTCCGCCTGCGTGGGCAGATCGAGCGCCTCCATCCGCTTGTGCAGCGTGAGGTCCTTCGGATCGGTCACCATGCCCTCGGCCTGCATCTCGATCGCGCCGAGGTGCACGAGCCGCAGGATCTGCGCCCGGTAGGCGCTCCTCGGCGACAGGTGGCCGCGCCACGCGGACCAGAGCAGGGCGCCCTGCACGGCATCGGGCTCGGGCGGCTGCTCGAGCAGCTTCGGCACCTCGCGGATGCGGTCCCGCAGTCTGGCGAGGAGCACGAGGAGCACCATCACGACCGGCAGAGCGAGCAGCAGCACGAGCACCCACCGCCTCTGGGCGTCGTGCCGCTCGCGGAGCGCGTTCGCGTCGTCGGCCCACCGCCGCTCCTGGGCGAGGATGAAGTCCAGGCGCGGCTGCTTCTCCCGGACCGCTGTGGGCACGGCCTCCGTGGGGAACACGATCGAGCCCTCGACGAACGACGCCGGCGGCACGTCGGAGACCTCGTAGCGGATCGTCTGCGGATCGACGATCGTGACCTGGCCGTTCAGGGGACCGTGGCCCCACGCCCGAGTGTCTCCCGCCTTGACCGGCGTGCTCGGCCCGACCGGCGCCGGCGCCTCGTCCGGGAGGCACTCGCTCGGACGAGCAGCGTCCGTTCGCGAGCGCCCGGGCAGGTGCACGGTGATGACCGCGTGGCTCGTCGGCTTGTCCCAGCCGGTGCCGATGAACTGCCAGTACAGGTGCGCGGTGTCGGACCAGACGTCGACCGCGCACGCGACGCGGTAGCGGAACACCCACGTCCGCTCCTCGTCGTTCGCCGAGTAGCTCCACCGTGCCTCGAACGCGTCGTAGACGATCGTGTGGGACGCGGAGTCGGGCTGCACCGGCACCTCGCGGCCGTCCACAAGCTCATGGATCGAGAAGTCGCGCACGTGGTCCTGTGGGTCGTCGACCGTGAAGTAGGCGTACGTGAACGGACCGTTGCGGAAGTCGAAGGTGCGGCGCTCCTCGAGCTGGAGATCGCCGTTCGGCAGCACCGTGGCGTCGATCGAGACCTCGGGGAAGTGATAGTCCTTCTCGGTCGCCCGGATGATGATCGGCGGGAGCCACAGGCCGGCCGTCGTGAGCGCCAGGAAGACGACGAGCGCGAGACGCCAGAGCCACCTCGAGACCCACGCGGGCTTCGCCACGGCCGCAGTCTATCCGGGCGCTCAGGCCCGAAGGCTCGCCTCTACCTGCGGCGCGAGCCGCAGGATCGTGACGAGCATGCGATCGACGTCGGCCTCGGTGGACAGGTAGTTCACGACCCCGGCCCGCAGGTACGTGCGGCCGTGGAGCTTCGTCGTCGAGACCCAGGCCTCCTCGCTCGCCTCGAGCGCGACCTGCAGGCGGTCCTGGTACGCGTCGAGGTGATCGGGCCCGAGACCGGGCGGCACGTGCCGGAAGCACACGATCGAGAGCTCGGGTTCGGACGGCATCACCTCGAAGCCGGGGGTCTCGCGGCAGCGTCGCGCCAGGTACGCCGCGAGGTCGTCGTTGTGCTCGATCAGCCGGCCGAGCCCCGAGGTGCCGAGGTGCTTCCACGACATCCAGAGCTTCAGGGCCCGGAAGCGGCGCGTGCCCTCCATCGAGTACTCGAACCAGTTGAGCGGCGCGTCCTCGGGACGCGGCTGCCGGTAGTACTCGGGCATGCGGTGGAAGGTCTGCTGGAGGTCCTCACGGCGGCGCACGAGCAGCCCGCCGATGTCGTACGCCTGGAAGAACCACTTGTGCGGGTCGATCGTCACGCTGTCGGCGCGCTCGAGGTCGGGGACGCGGCCGGCGTCCCGGCGCGACAGCCTGGCCCCGCCGCCGTACGCGGCGTCGACGTGCAGCCATAGGTGCTCACGCTCGGCGAGGTCGGCGAGCTTGCCGACGAGGTCGACCGAGCCCGTGTTCGTCGAGCCGGCGACGGCCGCGATCGCGAACGGGACGTGACCGCTCGCGCGATCCTGCTCGATCGCCTCGGCGACGGGAGGCGCGTGCAGGCGGAACCCTTCGTCCGACGGCACGATGCGCAGGGTCTCGGGCGGGAACCCGAGGACGTCGAGCGCGCGCTCGATCGAGAAGTGCGCCTGATCGCTCGCGTACACGCGGGTGCGCTCGAGCAGCCCGCCGCGCGGCGGCTCGTGCAGGTCGAGCAGTCGCGCGAGGTGCACGTCGCGCGCGAGCGTCATCGCCATGATGTTCGCCATCACGCCGCCCGAGGTGAGCACGCCCCACGAGCCCTCGCCGAGACCGACGATCTCGCGGAGCCACGCGACGACCTCCTCCTCGACGAACGCGGACACGGGACCCGCCGCCCATACGTCCACGCTCTGCTGCGTCCACTGCGCGAGGACCTCGCCGGCGACGGACATCGGCAGCGGCGGTGCGGTGAAGTAGCTGTACGCGCCCGGATGCTGGGCGTTGAACAGGTACGGCGCCACCCGCTCGCGGAACTCGGCGAGCACGGCGTCCGCGGTCGAGGGCCCCTCCGGTGCCGGGGCGGGCTCGAACGAGGCTCCGAAGTACGTGTGGCGCGCCTGCTCGTACGAGAGCGCTCGGACCGGTCGGGCCGCGGCCTCCTCGTACAGGTACCGCATCGCCTCGTCCCACACCGCCGCGCCGAGCGCCTCCAGCGCCGCGCGCGAGGCAGCCTCGTCGCGGTACCCGATCAGCTCGGGCTCGGGATGGGCGTCGAAGGGTCCGCTCACGCCTGGAGCCCCGTCAGGACGGCGACCCCGACGAGGATCGCGGCCACCCCGGCGACCTGGACGCGGCGCAGGCGCTCGTCGAACGCGAAGTACGCGACGATCGCGGCGAGCGCCGCGAACTGCGACGAGATCACCGCGGTCACCGCGACGCTGTCGCGCGCGCCGAGCGTGAACGCCGCGAGTCCCGCGATCTCGCAGACGCCCGAGACCAGGACGAACGGGAGCGCGGCCCTCGTCATGCGCACGCGCCCGAGCAGCACCATCGGCACCGCGAACACGAGCACGCCGAGGAGCCGCGGAACGAACACGATCCACGCGAGCGGCAGGTCGTCGGCGAGACGCCCCGAGGCGTAGAGCCCGAGCCCGAACAGCAGCGCCGCGATCCCGGCGAGCAGCGCGCCGCGGGCGTCGTGCTCACCTCCGGCCTCGACCGCCCGCGAGAGGCTCGCGAGCACCACCCCCACCACGATGACGGCGAGCATCACGCCCGACGTCGCGGCGATGCGCTCGCCGAGGAGCATCGCGATGACCGCCGCGGCCGCCCCCTGCGCCGAGTTGATCGGGGCCACGACCCCGACCTTGCCGACGCGCAGCGCGCTGTAGGAGAACAGGAGTCCGACCAGGTTCGCCGATCCCGACGTGAGGAGCCACGCGAGCTCCGTGCCGCCGAGCGCGTCCGGAACCCCCTGCGCGAGCGCCACGGGCGCGGCGATCACGACCCCGATCGTCATCACGGTCGCGAGCACGGAGACCGGCGAGACGAGCTTCGTGGAACGGCTCGTCGAAAGGGTGGACACCGCCCACATCACCGCCGCCCCGAGACCGCCGAGGATCGCGGTCACGGCGAGGCCACCGCTCGGCGCAGATCCTCGACCTCCTCGAGGAACGCCGTCGCCCCGAGCGAGCGCAGGACCTCGGCCGCGGCGTCGAGGTGCTCCCCGGCCTCCGCCGCGCGGTCGAGCGCGAGCAGCACACGCCCGACACCGAGCGACCCCATCGCGCGCTCGAGCTCGAAGCCGTACCTGCCCCACTCGGCGACCGCCTCGCGGTAGCCGTCGAGAGCCGCCGGCAGGTCGCCGCGAGCCTCGGACAGGATCGCCCGCGCCGTGGCCGCCGAGAGCCGGCGCCGCGGGGACACCTCCGGGGCGGTCGAGG
>JBLNAW010000142.1:0-6268 GCA_050259555.1 Solirubrobacterales bacterium | reverse complement strand
GGGACTCGGTCGGGCTCGGGGACTCGGTCGGGCTCGGGGACTCGGTCGGGCTCGGGGACTCGGTCGGGCTCGGGGACTCGGTCGGGCTCGGGGACTCGGTCGGGCTTGGGGACTCGGTCGCGCTTGGGCTCGGCGACGGAGGCTCGGGAGACACGGCGGGTGCCGACGTCTCCGTCGGAGGCGGTGGGGGTTCGGATGGCGAGGGTTGTTCCACCGGAGTGGATGGCGACGCGCTCGGCGAAGGCGACGGCTCGACCGTCAGGAGGTCGCCGAGGACCTCGCGGAGGGCCTGGGCGGTCTGCGACGGGAGCGAGGGGAGGAGCGGGACGAGCACGCTCGCGATCTGTGCGTCGAGCTGCGTCACGTCGGCGCCCGCGGCGACGAGGATCGCACGCTGGCCGATCAGCGTCGTGGCGAGCGAGACGACTTGCTCGGCGGTCGCACCAGGCAGTGCCTGCGCCAGCGTGTCGAGCGAGTGGTACGCGGTCGTCATGCGTTCGGCGATCGCGGGCGTCGACGTCGGTCGCTCCGCCGTCGGGGTCTCGACGTGCCGCGCGAGCACGACGGCGAGGATCAAGATCGAGGCGGCGACCGCGCCTTGGAGCCGTTCCGGCCAACGGTGGCTGCGGACGGCATGCGGTCCGTTCCTGAGGGCCGGCCGCGACGCCCATCCGCTCGGGGCCGCCGGAGCTCCCGCCGCCAACACGAACACGAGATCCTTCAGCCCCGCGCCCTCCTCGACGACGGCGTCGGCCGCCACCACCAGCCACGGCGGCGTGAGCGCGGGATCGGTCGTCACGACGACGACGGTCGAGCGGGGCGACGCGCCGCGGATACGCTCGATCACCTGTGGGGAGTCGAGCGCGGTCTCCTCGTGGAGGAGGACGAAGTCGGGGAGGAACTTGGCGGCGGCGTCGATGGTCGCGGCGCCGGTCGACGCTTCGCTCGCGACCGTGAGGCCTTCCTGCTCGAGGACGAAGCGCAGCAGGTCGCGCATGAGCGGACGACCGTCGGCGACGACGGCAGAACGCTTCGACGGTCCTGTCCTCATTGGGGGTACCCCGCTCGGTTGCTCTCGTTCGTTTGTAGCGTGCGGCGTCACTGGGGGCAAGCGCCCACTCGGGCCATTCTGGTTCCCACCCGCATCGGCAGGTCGGGGGTCAGTCTAGGCGGGGTTTCGCCTCCCTCGGGCAGGGGTACTCCGTAGGTCCGAGCGGGAGGAAGGTTGATGAGGGCCGCACACGTGGCGATCCCCGAGCCCAAAGAGCCCAAGGAGCCCGAGCCCGGACCTTCCGGGGCGGCCGATGCCGAACCGAACGGATCCGTGATGGCACGTGCTCGATCCCTGGTCGAGCGGGCGGATGACGTTCAGCGCCGGCATCGATGGCTCGCGATCCCCGTCGCCGTCGTCCGCAAGTTCGGCGACGACCGCGCAGGGAACTGGACCGCGCTGATCTCCTTCTACGGGTTCCTCTCCCTGTTCCCCCTGCTGCTCGTGTTCGTCACGCTCCTCGGCTTCCTGATGCGAGGGGATCCGGGGCTCCAGCGTCAGGTGCTCGGCTCGGCGCTCGCGCAGTTCCCCGTGATCGGGACGCAGATCGAACGCAACGTGCACACACTGAGGGGTTCCGGATGGGTCCTCGTCGTCGGACTCGCGACGGCCACCTGGTCGGGGATGCGGGTGGTGATGGCGGTTCAGGGCGCGATGGACGAGATCTGGAACGTGCCCCGTCGCGACCGCCCCGGCTTCCTCCCCTCGAGGCTCAAGGCGCTCTTCACGCTCGTCGTCGTCGGCGTCGCGCTGCTCGCCGCCGGGTTCCTCGCCGGGTTCGGGACGAGCGGCGGCGGAGCGTCGCTGCCGCTGCGGATCCTGGCGCTGGTCGGCACGATCGCCGTCAACGCCCTCGTGTTCGCGGCGGTCTTCCGCATCCTCACGCAAGCCGACGTCGGATGGCGGGACGTGCTCCCCGGTGCGGCGATCGGCGCGGTCGCGTGGATGGCGCTGCTCGTCGCCGGGACCTGGATCGTCGACCGGTACGTCCGGGGCGCCACCGACGTGTACGGCGCCTTCGCGATGGTGATCGGGCTCCTCGCCTGGATCGGCCTCGCCGCGCAGGTCGCCCTCCTCTGCGCGGAGCTCAACGTGGTCCTCACGCGCCGGCTGTGGCCGCGCAGCATCATCGATCGGCGCGACACGACCCAGCCCGACCGCCGCGTCCTCGCGGCCGAGGCGACCGAGGAGACCGCTCGGCGGGACGAGGTGGTCGACGTCCGCTTCGACGGGCACGCGGCGACGCCCTCCGACCGGTCGAACGAGCGAGCGTGAAGGCGGACCGGCCGTCCCTCAGGTGGCGTCTCCTCCGCGCGTCCGCGTGACGAGCACGGCGACGCCGAGGACCCCGCGATTGTCCGTGATGCGGTAGACGCTCTCGTACCACGTGCGAGCCTGCCCCGGAGCGGATGGGACGGTGCCCCTCAGCTCGAGATCCAGCAGGGGCTCTCCCGATCCCAGCACCCGCTGGAAGGCCTCGGTCGCCTCCTCGGCGAGGTCCGGGACGACCTCCGACAAGGTCCTGCCGATGTGCGCCTCGACGGGCAGCCCGTTGATCTCGGCCAGCGCCTCGTTGACCAGGACGTACCGCAGATCGGTATCGAGGACCGCGAAGCCGATGGGCGCGCGGGTGAAGAGGGTCCGCAGGATCACGGAATCGAGATGCAGCCGCTCCTCGTAGCCGCCTGGGCCGGAGACCCACTGCCGGCGTTTCGCGACCAGTTCGAGCAGCGCGTCGACGCTCTCCTCGCTCATCCGGAGCCGGCCCATCAGGGACACGGGCTCCTTCTCGAGCAGGTTCGCGACCGTGTCGACCGAGATGCCGACCTGCTCGGCCAGCTCCTGCAGGCTCAACCCATGCCGGACGGCCAGCGCGTGGGCCACGCTTCGGGCCTCGAGCTGACGCTCTCGCGTGGCGTGCGCGAACTCGATCATGTCCACGAGCAGCTCGGTGAGCTGACGGACGGAACGCTGCAGCTCGGCCGCGTCGCCGTCCTTCGGCTCCTCCCGGTTCGGCGCCACCGAGCTCCTCTCGTCGTGATGCGTGGTCCGGAAACCATATGCGGAAGGGAACACCGACGGCCATCCGCCCCGCGCCCTCGCTCCGCGATGTGAGCGTTCCCGAGCGAGGGAGGGTACCCTCGCGCCGAGGGGGTGAGGAAGATGCGGAGGACATCCGAGCTGATCGCCGTCGCGCTCGTCCCGCTCGCGTTGTCGGTCATCGTCGCTCCCGCCGCGCAGGCGGCCTTCCCGGGCGCCAACGGAGCCGTCGTCTACTCGAGCGAGGACGATGCGTGGCTCCTCGACCCGCGGACCGGGGACACGACCCGTCTCACGCACACGCGGGCGAGGGAAGGGCTCTTGGACTGGAACGCGACGGGCACGCAGATCGCGTACTCGCGGTGCACACGCAGCGAGTTCGGGAACTGCGAGATCTGGGTCATGGATGCGGACGGCTCGAACCCGACCCAGCTCACGTTCAGCCCCGACGCGCAGGAGACCTGGCCCGCCTGGTCGCCGGACGGGACGCAGATCGCGTACACGTCCAACGCCGACGACGACTCGCAGGACATCTGGGTGATGGACGCCGACGGGGCGAACCAGACCCGCCTCACCGTCAACACGGGCGTCTTCGATGCGTTCCCCGAATGGTCGCCGGACGGAACGCAGATCGCCTTCACGAGCGACTCGGCCGACTTGGACGACATCTGGCTGATGGACGCCGACGGCTCGAACCCGGTCCGCGTGACGACGGGCCCGAAGATCGACGAACGTCCCGACTGGTCGCCCGACGGGCTCCACCTGATCTTCTCCCGGAGCGGGAAGGACATCTGGCAGGTCGATGCGGACGGCACGAACCTCGTGCAGCTCACGGACAACGGTCGGCCGGAGACCGCTCCTGCGTTCTCACCGAACGGCAAGAAGATCGTGTTCATGAAGATGTCGCCCGGCGGTGAGTTCCGCATCTGGACGATGCTCGCGGATGGGACGGAGCCGAAGCGGAGGACGTCGGGGGTCTTCGACGCCTTCCCCGACTGGCAACCCGTCTGATCCCTTCCGGGGGCGACCGCTCGAGGACCGAGGGGTCCCGGTTTCGGCTGACCGTTCGGCCCGATGCCCCCCGCGCGGCGGCTTGCTACCGTCCTCCGCCATGAACGTCGCCGACATCGCCGAGTACCTCGGCGTGACCCGTCAGCGGGTCCATCAACTCGTCCCGACCCCGGGGTTCCCGGCTCCGGTCACCGAGGTGCTCACCCGCGAGTGGGACCCCGCCGAGATCGAGGCCTGGGCCGCTCGCACCTGGTGGGGCACGAAGCCCTGGCGTGGACGACCGACGGCCAGCCGTCCGCGGTGACGGGCAGCCGGCCCGGAGTTGGACCGGACGTGAACGACCCTCGACGTTCGAGATCTCGAGCCGCGATGCCGCGGGAACCGTAGGGAACGTACGGCGCCCAGGTGCTTGCATCATCGAACCGCACGCATAGGGTCAGGTCCTCGCCGAGTCCGGGGAGGGTGTGGGGCGATGGACATCTGGAGCGACGACGATCTCGACCGCATCGAGAGCCGCGTCGACTATGCGCTCGGGACCGAGGACGACGGCAGGGTGATGCTCATCCCGCCCCAGGCCATCAAGGAGCTCATCACTGAGTTCCGCCGTCTGCGGACGGACGGAACGCCCGCGTCCGAGAGCCGATCGCTTCCGTAACGGGGGGCTCGCCCGCCCCGATGGTTCCTCGCGTCGATCCGCGAGAGGGCTAGGACCGGAACAATCCGAACACCCGTCGGGCGTCCGCCTCACGCTCGTAGCTGTGAACGACCAGATCGGTTCGGCGGAGCTCGTTGGCGATCCGATAGCTGGTCTCGGCGAGGACGACGTGGGTCGCGCGCTCGAGGACCCTCACGTCCAGGTCATCGGTCACCCGATCCGCCGCCTCGCCGAGGACGATGAGGAAGCGCTGCTGATCCGTTTCGTATCTCATGTGCCGCGATCGAGTATCGGGCTCACGTCGCCGGCGGGCCATGATCCACCGGAGCGGTTCTGAGGTCGCCCCCACCCGAGGTCCTGTGGATACGCCCTACGACCATGGGCCATGGATCCGGGTTGCGATGGTCGCTCCCCGGGTAAGGTCGCCGGATCGAGGGACGGAGGAACGGCATCGGGAGAGATCGGCCCAGGCGGGGCACGGGCACCATCCTGGCCGTGATCATCCCGGTGGTGACCCTGCTCGCGAGCGCCTGCGAGCCCACGCCGCCTCCCTCACCCCGCCCGGTCCCATCGGCTTCGCCGTCCTCGCCGGCGCCGTCGCCCTCCCCGCCGCAGACCTTCGAGATCGCGCTCGGACACGTCCGAGGCTCGGGTGTGGCCGCCAAACCGAGGCGGCCGACGACGTGGCGGGCGGCTCGAGCGGTCCGTGCGGTGATGACCGACGTCTACTCCGCCGCCTTCATCGAGCCCGACCGGTTGCCGAGGGCGGGATCCCAGCGGCTGCTGCGCTCCTTCGCTCCCGAGGCTCGCGCGGCGGCGCGTGACGACCTCGACGCGTTGACGCTCGGGAGGGCAGCCCCGCTCCTCGACGCCGTCGAGCCGCGCGTCGCGCTCCTCGACGTGCACATCGTGACCGACGAGCGCGGCCGGGTGGTCGGCGCGTTCGCCACGATGCACTTCCGGGCCATCGGGATGGCCGGCACCTCGCGGCTGCCCATCGGGCAGGAGGCCACCTATCTGCTGCAGCGATCGACGGTGGGCTGGCGGATCGCCGCGTACGACGCGGTGAGTCACGTCCCGACGCGCGACGAGGTGCGGCGAGCGACGCACCGAGCGGAGCTCGACCCCGCGATCCCCTCGAGCGGGCCGACGTTCGTCCTCGTGATCGGCAGCGACGCTCGCCCGGGCGCGGATCCGGCCCACGGGCTCGCCGACTCGCTCCACATCGTCGGCGTGGACCCCCGCACGGGCACGGCCTCCATCCTCGGGATCCCGCGGGACTCGTTCGTGCCGATCCCCGGAGTCGGCACCGACAAGATCAACGCATCGCTCGCACGCGGCGGCCCCGACCTCGTCGTGCGGACGGTGGAACGCTTGTCCGGGATCCACATCGACGGGTACGTCCTGACGGGCTTCGCCGGCTTCGAGCGGCTCGTGGACGCCGTGGGGCCCATCGCGATCGACGTCCCGTACCCGATGAACGACCCCTCCTCGCACGCGACGTTCCGCGC
>JBLNAW010000141.1:0-4491 GCA_050259555.1 Solirubrobacterales bacterium | reverse complement strand
GGCTCGAGGCCGTGACGCTCGCCTGGCGGCACGGGTTCGCGCCCACGACCCGCACCGCCTGAAGGGGTAGCCTGCGGTCGCGATGAGCACCTCGACGCCTGTCTCCGACGTCCGCGTCCTGGTGGTCGAGGACCATCCCGTGCTGCGTGGAGTCGTTCGCCTGGCCTGCGAGCACACGCCGGGGCTCGCGCTCGCGGGTGAGGTTGGGACCGGCGAGGAGGCCGTTGAGGCGTGCCGGGAGCTCCATCCCGACGTCGTCGTGCTCGACCTGTCGCTCCCAGGCGCCCTCCAGGGTCTCGACGTCGCGCGGGCGGTCCGGGCAGAGGGCACCGCGGGGCGCCTCCTCGTGCTCACGGGGCGGAGCGACGAGGAGGCCGTGTTCGATGCGATCAAGGCCGGTGCCGACGGATTCCTCGAGAAGACCGCCGGCGTCCGGTTCATCGCGGACGCGCTGCTGCGGGTCGGGGCGGGGGAGCGGGTCTTCACACCGGAGCAGGAGGGGATCGCCGTGGCGGAGCTCGGCAGGCTCGCGCGCCAGGCACGCGAGTCCTCGGGCGTTCGTGCCTCCCTCACCGACCGCGAGCTCGAGATCCTCGAGCTCGTGAGCCGTGGGCTCACCGTGAAGCAGGTCGCCTCGCGGCTCGGGCTCAGCCCGCGCACGGTCGAGACGCACATCGCGAAGCTCTACCGCAAGCTCGGGGTCCGCAACCGCGTCCAGGCGGTCTCGAAGGCAGCCGCCCTCGGCCTCGTCGAACTCTCCTGACCTGGGGTTTCAGGTTCAGCGCGTGGACTGCCGATAGCCCTAGGGGAAGGCCCGGTCACGATACCGGCGAGTGTCGCTCGCCGGGCGGAGCCGGGACCCAAGCACCTGACGACGCCATGGCGACCAGACCCGGATCGGAGCGCACGGCCGCTCGACCGCCGAAGCAGCGGCGGCTCGGCGTGGTCCTCGTCGATCCGCTCCCGGTCGTGCGTGCGGGGATCGCCCTCCTCGTGGACGAGCCCGCCGACATGGAGGTGCTCGCGGAGGCCGGGACGGCCGATGAGGCGCTCGGAGCCATCGCGCGGATCCGACGGAGCACCGTCGTCGTGCTCGTCGGGCTCGGCATCGAGGGCGAGCACGACGCCTACTGGCTGATCCGGACCCTCCGGGAGCGGTACCCGGCGATCTCGGTGCTCGGCTGCGGCGCGCGGGCCGAGCCGATGGCCATCTCGCGTGCCCTGTTCGTCGGGGCCGACGGCTTCGTGGACAAGAACGCCGACCCCCTCGAGTTCCTGGGAGCGCTGCGCCGCGCGGCGCGGGGCGAGATGGTCCTCATCGGGCCGCCGGCCGAGTGGGTCGGAGAGATCGCCCGAGGTCTCGAGCGCCGGCGAGACGTCGAGATCGCGCTCACCGAGCGTGAGCGAGAGGTGCTGAGTGTTGCCGCGGAGGGTTTGACGGCACGCGAGATCGGTGAGCGTCTCGGCGTGCGCGAGCGGACGGTCACGACCCATCTCGGGCGGATCTACACGAAGCTCGGCGTGGGCACCCGCATCGCGGCGATCCGCGTGGCGACGGTCTCGGGCCTCGTCACCGCCGGGCTCCACGAGTAGACGGCCTGCTCCTCAACCACCCGCGGCCACTCGCACGAACAGCGCCCCGCCGTCTCCGACGAAGACCTCGTCCCATCCGGGCTCGGCGCCGAGGGCGGAGATCAGAGCGCCCTGCTGATCGTTCCGGGCCGCGATCACCCGGATGCCCCAGCGCTCGAGGAGCGCCTGCCATCCCGGGCGGGCGGCCGAGATCGAAAGGTAGTCGTCCCACGCAGCGGCGGGCAAGACCTCGACCCGGGAGTCCGCGAACACGAGATGGCCCGGCAGGGCGAACTCGAACCACGACCCCCACAGTTGGGCGTTGAAGAGCGGCTCGCCCGCCACGAGCACCGTCTGGAGTTCTCGCGTCATCGCTTGTGGCGCGTAGGTCACCATCGAGGGTGACGGAGGGTCCTGGCCGACGAACGGCAGCCACCGCGCCAGCAGCGCGACCATGGCCAGGAGCAGCGCCCCGACGACCACGGTCACGTGGCGCCCCACGGGCTCCTCCGAGGTCTCACGAACGTGCGGGAAGCCGATCTCGGCCACGAGCACGACGGCCGCCATGCCCCACCAGTAGATCCCGCGGAGCGACACCGCGGCGGGCAGCACGATGACGATCGCCGTGACCACCGCGGGCCATCGAGGGCGAGCGTCCGTCTTCGCGATCGCCCAGGTGACGCCGGCGAGGGAAGCGAGCAGCAACAGGGAGATCGCGAAGTACGCCCCCTGCGTGGGATCGAGCGTCGGGCTGCGCCATTCCTGGATGAAGCCTCGGATCCGTGGGTCCGAAGACAGGTCGACGACGTAGGCATAGACACGCGGCCCGAACGGGTTGGCGAGTGCGGCCGCGGCGGCGGCGATGCCGATGAGAGCGGTGCGCAGCGAGTGAGTCCGCTCACCCCCGGTGCGATCCCTAAGGGCGGCGAGGAGGACCCAGGAGGGCCCGAGCACGAAGCTCCCGTGCAGGTTCGCCCACACCGCGGTGATGGGGATCACGAGCAAGAGGACTCGAGGGCGTCGGTGACGTGAGGCGGTCAACCACAGGACGAGCGCGAAGCATCCGAGTCCGAGGAGCTGAGGCCGGAGCGCCGCTCCGCCGAGGAAGAACGCGCTCCCCAGCAGGGTGAGCGCCGCTCCGTACCTCGCCGAGAGCCCGCCCGCGCGACAGGCCAGGTAGACGAGCCCCGCCGTCATCGCGACCAGCAGGGTCCTCAGCAGCGAGAGCCCGAACCATCCGCCGACCCGGAACACGGAGGCGAGCACCACCTGCGCGCCCCACTGCTGGTTCAGCCAGTCGAGGCTGTGCGCCGGCAACGTGAACGTGTCGACGCGCAAGACCGAGCCCGACCCGAGCATGTCGTTCCCCGCGCGGATCGCGTACGCGAGGTCGATCGCCTGAAGGGGGAGAGCGGTAATCGCGATCGCAGGGACCAGGATCGCCGCGGCGACCCAGGCTCGGGACAGCGGGAGCGGGCGCACCACGCCCGATCGGTGCTCGCCGGTCGCGGTCTCGTCGGGCTCCGGCATGGGGGGAGCGTAGCCCGCGGGCCCTCTCGCCCCGTGGAGCCTGATCCGTTCCGCCGATCGGGTCCTCTACGCTTGCCGGTGCGATGGACCGTGAACCCGATGCCGACCCGGTTCCCGGGGCGTCGTCACGTCGTCTCGGACCGGCGGGCGTCCTCGCCATCGCATCGCTCACGATGTTCCTGTGCTTCGCGCACAAGTCCGTCTGCCTGCTCGCCGGGGACGGGTTCAACGACATGCGGTATCGGGCGTACTGCTACTCGGATATCGAGCCCGCGTACCGGCGTCTCGGGTTCCTGGATGGCGAGATCCCCTACCTCGAGGCGCGGAACGAGTATCCGGTCGGAACGGGCGCGGTCATGTGGATCGCATCGTGGTTCGGTCGAGGCGAGGGCGACTTCCTCCTCGCCAACGGGGTGCTGCTCTTCGGCTTCGGGCTCGCCACCGCCTGGCTGCTCCAACGGTTGGTCGGCGACCGCGCCCTGTTCTTCGCCGCCGCGCCGACGCTCGGGCTGTACGCGTTCCTGAACTGGGACCTCGTGCCGGTGGCCCTCTCGACGGCAGGGCTGTACGCGTTCCTGCGAGGGCGCGACACCGCGAGCGGCGCGTGGTTCGGTCTCGGTGCCGCCGCCAAGCTGTACCCCGGAGTGTTGGCGATCCCGGCCGCGCTCGACCGACTCCGGACGGGCTCGGCGCGGCGAGCCTGGCTGCTGCTCGCCGCCATGGGGCTCGCGTGGGGCGCCGTGAACGTCCCGGTCGCGATCGCCTCCTGGCAGCGTTGGAGCGAGGTGTTCCGGTTCAGCGCCGAGCGACCGCCGACGCCCGGGACGCTGTGGTCCGTTGCCTGCCGAGGACTGACGGGCGTGCCGAACTGCCATGCCACGCATGTGGTCGGCGTCGCGTCGGTCGGGTCGTTCGTGGCCATCGCCGCGGTCGCCGCGTGGCGACGGGCGAAGACGGAGCCGGCGTTCCCGCGGTGGACCCTCGGCCTACCGGTCCTCGCGGCGTTCCTGTTGACCTCGAAGGTCTTCTCGCCGCAGTACTCGCTCTGGCTCCTGCCGTGGTTCGCCCTGGTGATGCCCAACCTGCGCCTGTTCCTCGCCTTCGAGGCCGCAGACATCGCCGTCTTCTTGGCCGAGTTCTCCTATCTGGGGGCCGGACGCGGAGGCGGCCTGCCCGCGGCGCTGCTCGCCGCCGCGGTGCTCTTCCGGTCGGCGGTGCTCGGCGCGCTCATCGTCGCGTTCGTCCGGGGGCGGACCACCGAACCGCCGCTCCTCGAGAGCGCGAGCGCTCATACCCGCTCGAGCACCAGCCCGTCGCCGTCCTCGTAAACGAGCAGCCAGCCCGGATCCTTCCGGGCGATCGGGATCAAGGATGCCTGCTGGTCGGGGC
>JBLNAW010000140.1:0-16740 GCA_050259555.1 Solirubrobacterales bacterium | reverse complement strand
CCGCGGCGTCGACGAGCGCGCGGGCGTGCTCGTCCTCGTCCAGCCGCGCCTGGGCGGCGGCGAGGGCGGCGAACGGCGTCGATCCGAGGACGGCGGCAGCCAGCTCCTCGGCGGCTCGCTGAAGCTGGGGGGACACGAGCATGGTCTGCGCTTGCATCGTCTGCCTCCTCACCCACAGCAGCCCGGGCTGCACGTCGCGGCGAACGGGATCCCGAGCCGCTGGCTCAGCACGACGTCGAGCTGGGAGCAGAGCGCAGCGAGTGAGGCTTGGGCGTCGAGGAGGCTGGAGGCTGAGTGCTCGCTCATGAAAGCCTGGTATATCTGGTCGAGCTCGTCTTTCTGCTCCTCGCTCGCGGCGCCGAGCATGATCATCGGCTGCAGTTCCCGCTGCCGCGCCTGGAACGCCTGGTACGCCTCTCGAGCATGTTCGTCGTTGCTGAAACGGACGGACGCCTCCTCGAAGGACCGATACGTCGCCGTCTCAGCGATCGCAGCAGCGAACCTCCGGGCCGCGCCTTCCACGTCGGAGGGTCTCGGATCTGCCTGGTTCTGTTCGGTCACCAACTCCGTCTCCACTCGGGTCCCTCCCATCACGCGCTCACCCTGTCGAGCCCCAACATCTCGAGTCCGAGACGATCGAGGAGTTCCAGCCCCTTCACCTCGTAGGGAAGGAGCGGGATCTGGAGCACCGGCACGGAGAACCGCTCCTGGATCTCGATCAGGTACCGCTCCTGCATCGCTCGCCGTGCCTGGGCGAACGGGGTGGTCGCCTGGTCGGGAGGGATGACGAGGTTCGCGACGACCAGCCCGGGCTCGATCCCCAGCGTGTGCAGCTCCTCCGCCATCCGGTGGGCCTCCAGGATCGGCGTGGACTCCGGGTACATCACGAAGGCGAAGGTGCTGCGCGCCGGGTCCCGCATCATCGCGATGACGTCGCCGAAGTGCTGCTTGGCGACGTCATCGGCGGCCGCGGTCTCCACGGAGGCGAACACCTTGACGTCCAGCTGCTTGCTCCACTCGACCGGGAGCTCGAGCATCCTGAGCGTGTGACCGGTCGGGGCCGTGTCGAACACCACGACCTCCCAATCCCCTTGAGACGCGTGCTCGATGAACTTGTCGAACGCGGCGATCTCCTCGGTGCACGGGGACTCGAGCTCCTCGGCCATCACGGCGATCGCCGACTCGGGGCGACCACGGTCGCGGGCGTCCGCGAGGATGCGTGCCTTGTAGGACTCCGCCGTCGCTTTCGGATCGATCTTCGCGGCCCAAAGGGAGGCCGTACCCTCGACCGGTGCGGCCTCGTCGCCGACCGGCACGCCGAGCACGTCGCCGAGGTGCGCGGCCGGGTCCGTGGTGAGGAGCAACGTGCGATAGCCGAGGCGGGCCAGCCAGACCGCCGTGATGCACGACGCGACCGTCTTGCCGACGCCGCCCTTGCCCGCGAAGAAGATCGAGCGCCGGATGCCGTCGGGCTCGAGGCGAGCCCGGACGTCCTCGAGATCCGACGGGACTGCCCGCTCGGTCACCATCGGGCTGATCCGCGCGGTCGTGGAGGGTTGCCCGTCGAAGAAGATGCGCGCCACCTCGCGCAGGCGCTCCACGCCCTGGATCTCACCGGCCAGCAGGGTCATGCGTTCGGACGGGTAGGGGAGCTCGGTCGCGATCTTCCCCAGGTAGCCGGCCTGGAGCTCGGCGCGATCGGCGAACAGGCGATCCGCGGCGGCCTCGCTCGGGATGATCCCGTTCACGATCAGCCGATGGTTGCGGATGCCCAGCCGCTCGAGCTCGTCGATCGCCCGCCGGGTCTCCCGGATCGCGATCGCCTCCGGGTGGAGCACGAAGACGAACGAGGTGTGGTCGGGGTCTCGCAGGGTGCGCAACGCACGTTCGTATTTCGCCTTGGCGTCCTGGATGGCCGCCGCGGGACCGATGCACGTCTGGCCGCTTCCTTCGCTCGCGGTGTCGATCGACTGCGACCACTCCGCGGGCAGCTCGAGGAGGCGGATCGTGTGTCCGGTCGGAGCGGTGTCGAAGATGACCCGATCGAAGACCTGACCGTCCCCCGAGGGCGACTCGAGGAAGTCGGTGAAGCGGTCGAAGGCGGCGACCTCGGAGGTGCACGGGCCGCTCATCTGCTCCTCCATGACCTGGACCATCTGCTCGGGGAACGCGGCTCGGATCGGGGCCATCGCGTGGTCGATGTACTCCTCGGTCGCCAGGTCCGGGTCGATCTCCATCGCCCAGAGCCCGGGAACACCGTCGATCGGGGTGATCTGGTGGCCGATGGGCTGCTCGAAGACGTCCGCCAGGTTCGAGGCTGGGTCCGTCGTGACGATCAACGTGCGCTTGCCCTCCTCGGCGCTCCGGATCGCGGCGACCGTGGCCATGCTGGTCTTGCCGACACCACCCTTGCCGGAGAAGAACAGGAATCGATCGTGCATCGGGTCAGACATCGGTCACTCCGTTCAGGGCCGCCCGTACCTCGTGCGGCGCCGGGTAGGCACCCGTCCGGATGACCCGGCTCCGCACGACGGTGATCGGCAGTGCGTCCATCTGCCGCTCGCGCACGAGCGTCATCACCTCGGTGTTCCGGAGGAAGGCCTGCGGGTCACTCGTCATCTGGTGGCGCGCGACGCGCAGGCCCTCGGCCTGCAGATCCAGCACCATCTCGTCGACGTCGAGGAGCGTCTGGTCGAGGGTCGGGCCGCACAAGCCGGTCGGGCAGCACATGGGTGGGTCGAAGATCTCGACGTCGGGGAGGGCATCCGCGTCTGAGGAGCGCGCGGTGGACGACCGGTCAGGTTCCAACACGACGGATCAACCTCCGATGGGAAGGTCGGGCCCGCGCATGCTTCCGAAGGCGTTCCGAGGACCGCAGGTGGATCTGCGCGGTTGGATGCGGTCCACATCCAGGAATCGGGCGAGCGTCTCACGCAGCTCGCTCAGGGCAGAGGGATCGATCGAGTAGTAGATCCAGCGTGCGTCGAGGGGGTCGTGCTCGGCACGGACGAGGCCGGCCTCCCGCAGGACGGCGAGGTGATGTGACACGAGGTTCGGTGCCATCCCGAGCGCCTGCCCCAGGTCGCAGTTGCACTGAACGCCTTGCATGAGCAACTCGAGGAGCAGCAGGCGGTTCGGCTCGCCCAAGACCTTCATGGTTCCGGCCAACGAGCGGAGTCGGGCTGCCGACCGCCCGGGGGGAGCCGGTCGCCGACGATAGTTCAACATGCATCGAACTTATACGGCGCACCCTGCGCACAGCCCTCCGATCGGCCCGTGCTCGGAGGGACCTTCAGGTAGCCTGCCCTCGAGATGGGGCGACTCTTCGGCACCGACGGCGTGCGCGGCGTGTACGGCCGCGACCTCACGGACGACCTCGCGTTCGCGCTCGGGCGTGCCGCGGTCGTCGTGCTCGCGCGGTACGAGCACCACCAGCCGACGCTCGTGATCGGGCGGGACACCCGGGCCTCGGGGGAGCCGCTCGAGCGGGCGCTCGCCGATGGGATCCGCGCCGCGGGCGCCGACGTGATCCTCGTGGGCGTGCAGCCGACGCCGGCGATCGCCTTCCTCACGACCGATGCGAAGGCGGGAGCCGGGGTCGTGATCAGCGCCTCGCACAACCCGCCGCAGGACAACGGGATCAAGTTCTTCGGTCCCTTCGGGTTCAAGCTCTCCGACGACCTCGAGGACGAGATCGAGGCCGAGTTCGCCTCGGGCATCGCGCCCGAGGGCGGCCGGATCGGTGAGGTGGTGCCGATGCCCGACGGCGTCCGCCACTACCTCGACCACGTGACCGCGGCCGCCGAGGCGAGCCTCGACGGCCTGAAGGTGGTCGTCGACTGCGCGAACGGGGCGGCCTCGGCGTTCGCGCCCGAGGTGCTGCGGCGGCTCGGCGCCGAGGTGTACCCGATCTTCGACAGCCCGGACGGGACCAACATCAACGTCGGGTGCGGCGCGCTGCATCCCGAGGTCGTGGCCGGCGCGGTGAGGGCGGCCGGAGCCGACGTCGGCATCGCGCACGACGGCGATGCCGACCGAGCCCTGTTCGCCGACGCCGAGGGCAAGATCGTGGACGGGGACCAGGTGCTCGCGGCCTGCGCCGTCGCGCTCAAGGAGGAGGGGCGGCTCCCCGGCTCGACCGTGGTGAGCACGGTGATGGCGAACCTCGGCTTCCGCACCGCGATGCGGGAGGCCGGGATCGAGGTCGTCGAGGCGAAGGTCGGGGACCGGTACGTGCTCGAGGAGATGCTCTCGCGCGGCGCGGCGCTCGGCGGCGAGCAGTCCGGGCACGTGATCTTCGCCGAGCATGCGACGACGGGCGACGGGATCCTCACTGCCGTGAAGTTCCTCTCGATCGCGCGCCGCAAGGGCCTCTCGGTGGCCGAGCTCGCGAGCGTGATGCGACGGTTCCCGCAGGTCCTCGAGAACGTGCGCGTCGAGCACAAGGAGCGGCTCGAGGGCGCCACCGAGATCTGGGACGCGGTCCGCGAGGCCGAGGCGACGCTCGGCGGGGCGGGGCGCGTGCTCGTGCGGGCGTCGGGGACCGAGCCGCTCGTCCGCGTGATGGTCGAGGCCGAGTCCGAGCAGCTCGCCAACGCGTGCGCGACCGCGCTCGCCGAGGTCGTGGCCGGGGCGCTCGCGTAGGTCGCTCGGCGGGAGCCTGTTAGGCTCGGTCGCCATGTGCGGGATCGTGGGCTACGTCGGCCCCGACGAGGCGCTCCCGATCATCCTCGAAGGGCTCCGGCGTCTCGAGTACCGGGGGTACGACTCGGCGGGCGTCGCGCTGCTCGACGGCGGGCTCACGGTGATCAAGAAGGCGGGCAAGCTCGGTGAGCTCGAGCGAGAGCTCGAGACCCGCGGCGCGCCGGCGGGCACCGTCGGCCTCGGCCACACGCGGTGGGCGACCCACGGCGAGCCGAGCGATCGCAACGCCCACCCGCACCTCGACTGTCACGGCCGCATCGCGGTGATCCACAACGGCATCATCGAGAACTTCCAGGAGCTGCGGACCGAGCTCGAGAAGCGCGGGCACGTGCTCGGCTCCGAGACGGACACCGAGGTCGTCGCGCACATGGTCGAGGAGCGGTACCGGGGCGACCTGGCCGACGCGGTCCGCGCCACCGTCCGCGAGCTCGAGGGCGCGTACGCGATCGTCGTGTGCGCGAGCGAGGAGCCCGACCGGATCGTGGGGGTGAAGGTGTCGTCCCCGCTCGTGGTGGGGCTCGGCGACGGCGAGTCGATGGTCGCGTCCGACATCCCGGCGGTGCTCTCGCGCACGACCACCGTCATCCCGGTCGAGGAGGGACAGGTCGTCGACGTGACCCGGGCGGGCGTCGCGGTCACCGACTTCGGCGGGAACCCACTCGAGGTGCGCCCGATCGTCGTGGACTGGGATGTCGGCCGTGCCCAGAAGGGCGGCTACGACGACTTCATGCTGAAGGAGATCCACGAGCAGCCGAGCGCGATCCGCGACACGCTGGTCGGCCGCGTGGACGAGCGCGGGATGCTCGCGCTCGACGAGCTGCACGTCGACGCGGACGTCCTGCGCGAGGTGAGCAAGGTCTTCGTCGTCGCGTGCGGGACGGCGTTCCACTCCGGCCTCGTGGCGAAGTACGCGATCGAGCACTGGACGCGACTCCCGGTCGAGATCGAGATCGCGAGCGAGTTCCGTTACCGGGACCCGGTGCTCGGGCCGGACACGCTCACGCTCGCGGTGTCGCAGTCGGGCGAGACGATCGACACGCTCGAGGCGGCCCGGCACGCGCGTCGACAGGGCTCGCGCGTGATCGCGGTGACGAACACGGTGGGCTCGTCGCTCGCGCGCGAGGCGGACGGCGTGCTCTACACGCACGCCGGCCCCGAGATCGGCGTCGCCGCCACGAAGACGTTCGCGACGCAGATGGTGGCGCAGCACCTCACCGCGCTGTACCTGGCGCAGGTGCGCGGCGCGATGTTCCCGGAGGAGATCGGCTCGATCGTCGACCGGATGCGCGAGCTGCCGCAGGCCGTGGAGCGGGCGCTCGATCTCGACGCGCAGGTGTCGGAGATCGCGGCCGCCTACGCGGACGCGAGGGACTTCCTGTTCATCGGCCGGCATACGGGCTACCCGGCGGCGCTCGAGGGCGCGCTGAAGCTCAAGGAGATCAGCTACATCCACGCCGAGGGGTACCCGGCGGGGGAGCTGAAGCACGGCCCCATCGCCCTGGTCGAGCCGGGGGTGCCTGTCGTCGCGATCGCGACCGAGTGCCACGTCTACCCGAAGATGCTGTCGAACATCCAAGAGGTGCGGGCCCGCGGCGCCGACGTGATCGCGGTGGCGACCGAGGGCGACTCGGACGTCCGGGCGATCGCGAAGCACGTCCTGTACGTGCCGCGGACGCCGGAGCTCTTCTCACCGGTGGTCGTCTCGGTGCCGCTGCAGCTGCTCGCGTACCACATCGCGAAGCTGCGGGGGTGCGACGTCGACCAGCCGCGGAACCTCGCGAAGAGCGTCACGGTCGAGTAGCGCCGGGTCGGGCCGACGACGGTCGCGAGTCAACCCGTTGACGGGTTCCGCCGGGGCCTTGCACTCCCTCGTATCAACCCCCTTGACGTCATCGTCCTCGGTGTTTCCCGTCAAGGGGGTTGATACGGGAGCGGCGTGGAGGCACCGTTTCCGCATCAACCCGTTGTGCGAAGGCGGCCTCGTCCCCCCGGGCCCCCTCGGCCCGCGGGGGCTACCCTATGGGCCGTGGAGATCCTGGGGCTCGGGGTGGACCTCTGTGAGATCGCGCGGATGGAGCTCGCGCTCGGACGGCACCCGACGATGCGCGAACGGGTGTTCACGCCGGAGGAGATCGCCTACTGCGACGGCAAGGCCCGGCCGGCCGAGTCCTACGCCGGGCGGTTCGCCGCTCGCGAGGCCGTGATCAAGGCGCTCGGGGGTTACCGGGGCAAGCGCTGGCAGGACATCAGCGTCACCCGAGCTCCGAGCGGGGCTCCGGCGATCCGCCTCGAGGGCAACGCGAAGCTCCGCGCCGACCTGCTCGGCATCGACCGCATCCTCATCACCTTCACGCACGAGCGGACGAACGCCGTCGCCTTCGCCGTGGCGGTCGGGCCGTGAGACCGATCCTCACGCCCGCCCAGGCGGCCGCCCTCGACCGCGCCTCGCAGGCTCGCGGCATCACGACCGCGACCCTCATGGAGAACGCCGGGCGCGAGGTCGCCCGCGCGACCGCGGCCGTCGCCGGCGGGCTCTACGGCTCGCGCGCGGTCATCGTCTGCGGCAAGGGCAACAACGGGGGGGACGGTCTCGTCGCCGCTCGGCACCTCGCGCGGTGGGGGGTGCGCGTCACCGTCCTCCTGCTCGAGGCCGCCGAGGACCTGCGCGAGCCCGCCGACGCGAACTTCGCCCGCCTCGCCGAGACCAACGTGCGCGTGCGCCCGTTCTCGGACTCGCTCCTCGCGCGCGAGCTCGCGCGGGCCGACGTCGCGGTCGACGCGATCTTCGGCACCGGCTTCCGAGGCCTCCCCGAGGACGACCACGCGGCCGCGATCGAGGGCCTGAACGAGGGCGGCGTGCCGGTCGTGGCCGTCGACATCCCCTCGGGCGTGAACGGCGACACCGCCGCGGTCGAGGGCGAGGCGGTGTGGGCCGACGTCACCGTCACGTTCGGCGCGGCGAAGGTCGGCGTGGTCCTGCTGCCGGGCGCCGAGCGCGCCGGCCTCGTCGAGGTGGTCGACATCGGCTTCCCCCCTGACCTGCTCGAGAGCGACCTGTGGCTGATGGGGGAGACCGACGTCGCCGAGCTCCTGCCGACGCGCGCGATCGAGACACACAAGCGCGAGGCCGGCGTGGTGCTCGTCGTCGGCGGCTCGCGGCTCATGACCGGGGCGGTCTGCCTCGCCGCGGCGGCGGCATCGCGCGTCGGTGCCGGACTCGTGCAGGTCGCGGTCCCCGAGGGCATCCTGCCGGTCGTCCAGTCCCTCGTCCGCGAGGCGACGTTCCTCGCGCTCCCCGAGACGCCGCAGGGCACCGTCGCGCCCGAGGCGACGGCGGCCCTCGCCGAGCGACTCGCCGCCGCCGACGCCCTCGCGCTCGGACCGGGGATGACCACCGACCCGGCCACCGCCGGATGGATCCGCGAGACCGTCGCGCAGGCTCCCATCCCGACGGTCCTCGATGCCGACGGCCTCAACGCGTTCGCGGGCCGGGCCTCCGAGCTCGCGAGCCGCCGCGCCGACCTCGTGCTCACCCCGCACGCCGGCGAGTTCGCGCGCCTCGCGGGCGGCACCGCGCGCGACGTCGAGGCCGACCGCGTCGGCCACGTCCGCAAGCTCGCGGCCGAGACGCAGGCCACCGTCCTGTTGAAGGGCACGCGCACGCTCGTCGGCACGCCCGACGGGCAGGTGCGGGTGAACCCGACCGGGGGGTCCTACCTCGCGACCGGCGGGACCGGGGACGTCCTCACCGGCGCGATCGCCGGGCTCCTCGCGCGCGGGCTGCCCTCGGTCGACGCCGCGTCCGTCGGCGCGTTCCTGCACGGGCGCGCGGGTGCGCTCGCGGCCGCGCGAGCGGGGGAGGGCACGACCGCCGGCGACGTCCTCGAGCACCTCGCCGAGGCGGTCCGAGAGGTGCACGGCATCTGATGCGGTACCGCCCCACCGTGGTCGAGGTCGACCTGGAGGCCGTCCGCCACAACGTGCGCCGGCTGAAGCCGCCGGCCGCCGAGCTCATGGCGGTCGTGAAGGCCGACGGCTATGGGCACGGCGACGTGCCGGTCGCGAGGGCGGCGCTCGAGGCCGGGGCGACGTGGCTCGGCGTCGCGCTCGTCGAGGAGGGGATCGGCCTGCGCGAGGCCGGCATCGACGCCCCGATCCTCGTCCTGTCCGAGTTCCCAGACGGCGCCGAGGCGGACGGGCTCGCCCACGACCTCACGCCGACGCTCTACACGGAGGGCGGACTCGAACGGCTCGCGAAGGCGGCCGCCCCGCGCGGCCACCCCGTCGCCGTCCACGTGAAGCTCGACACCGGGATGCACCGCGTGGGGCTGTGGCCGCCCGAGGCGGCTCCGGCCTTCTGCCGAGCCGTCGTGGACGCCGGCCTCGAGCTCGAGGGTCTGTGGACGCACTTCGCGAGCTCGGAGTCGGACGAGGCGCTCACCCGCCTCCAGCTCGAGCGGCTCCTCGCCGCCGCCGAGGCCGTGCGCGCCGAGGGCCTCGAGCCGCGGCTCCTGCACGCGGCGAACAGCGCCGCGACGCTGCGATACCCCGAGACCCACCTCGACCTGGTGCGGCCGGGTGCCGCGCTCTACGGCCTCGCCGCGGGGCCCGGCCTGGCCGAGGGCCTGCGCCCCGCGATGACGCTCCGCTCCGAGGTGACCTTGGCGCGGCGCCTGCCGAAGGGCGAGCGCGTCTCGTACGGCCATCGGTACGAGCTCGCGCGGGACTCGTGGGTCGCGACGGTGCCGGTCGGCTACGAGGACGGCTACCCCCGGCTGCTCTCGACACGCGCCGAGGTGCTGGTCGGCGGCCGGCGTCACCTGGTGGCCGGCATCGTGACGATGGACCAGCTCCTCGTCGACTGCGGCGACGACGAGGTGGCCGCCGGCGACGAGGTCGTCCTCGTCGGCCCGCAGGGCGCCGAGCGCGTGACCGCGGAGGAGCTCGGCGAGCTCATCGGCACGATCGGCTACGAGATCGCGACGGCGATCTCCGAGCGCGTCCCGCGGGAGTACCGAGGGTGAGCCGCAAGCGGACGGCGATCCTCACGGCCGGGCTCGCCGCCGGCGCGGTCGTGAGCGGCGTCGTCGGCAGGACGATCGTCCGCCGCCACCGGCACGCGGACCCCGAGGCCGAGGAGCCGCTCGCGATGCTCCCGCCGGACGATCTCGGCACCGTCCGGTCGTTCGACGGCACCGAGCTCGCGGTCCGCGCGGCCGGCGATCCCGGCCTGCCGACGCTCGTGTTCGCGCACGGGTTCAGCCTCGACCTCACGGCGTGGCACTACCAGTGGACCGCGCTCTCGGACCGGTTCCGCTGCGTGCTCTTCGACTTCCGCTCGCACGGCCAGAGCGGGCCGGCCGCCGGCGGAGACCTCTCGGTCGCCGCGATGGCGCACGACCTCGCCGCCGTGATCGAGGCGGTTCCGGACGGCCGCGTGGTGGTCGTCGGCCACAGCATGGGCGCGATGACGATGCTCGCGATGGCCGAGTCCCGCCCCGACGTCCTCGCCGAGCGCGTCGCGGGGATGGTGTTCGCCGGGGTCGCGGCCTCGAACCTGTTCCTCGGGGCTATGGGCTCGGTCACGAGCCTGCTCCGGCCTCGGCTCGGCTCGATCCGCGAGGCGGCCGAGCGGCTCAACCGCGTCCGGCGGTATCTCGTCGCGCGGCCGAGCGACCTCGGCGGGCTCGCGGCGCGCATGACGCAGTTCGGACCCGACGCCTCGCCGCACCTCGTCGACCACGTCGTGCGGCTCGCGGCCCGAGCGCCGTCCTCGGTCTGGACCGACGGGCTCGTCGGGCTCATGGACATGGACCTCCGACACGCGGTCCACCACGTCCGCGTGCCGGCGCTCGTCGTCGTCGGCGAGCACGACCGCGTCACTCCGCTCTCGCAGGCGGTCGAGCTCGTCGGCGAGCTGCCCGACGGCCGGCTCGAGGTGATCCCCGGCGCCGGCCACCTGACGATGCTCGAGCGGCACGAGGAGTTCAACGCGGCGCTCGAGGCGTTCGCGTCACCGGTCCTGAACGTGAAGCCCGCGCGGAAGCGGAGCCGTGCGACGAAGGGGGGAACGTGATCACGAAGGTCCCCGGCATCCTGGTCGGGCACGCCACCGATCCCGTCGGCCTCACGGGCTGCACGGTCGTGCTGTGTCCGCCCGGCACCGTCGGCTCGGGCGAGGTCCGCGGCGGCGCCCCGGGCACGCGCGAGACCGACCTCCTGCGCCCCGGCATGCTGGTCGAGGAGGTCCACGCCGTGCTCCTCACCGGCGGGAGCGCGTTCGGCCTGTCGGCCGCCGACGGCGTGATGAAGTGGCTCGAGGAGCGGGGGATCGGGTTCGACGCCGACGTCGCGAAGGTGCCGATCGTCCCGGCCGCCGTGCTGTTCGACCTGGGCGTCGGCGACCCGAACGCCCGGCCGATCCCGAGCGCCGGCTACGCCGCCTGCCACGACGCCGGCGGCGACGTCCCCGAGGGCAGCATCGGCGCCGGGACCGGAGCGACCGTGGCGAAGAACCGAGGGCTCTCGCACGCGATGAAGGGAGGCGTCGGCACGGCCTCGGTCGAGGAGGACGGGCTGATCGTCGGCGCGCTCTTCGCGGTGAACGCACTCGGCGAGATCGTGGACGACGACGGCGAGGTGCTCGTCGGCGCGCGCGGCGGCGACGAGGAGGACGCCGCGGCCGAGCCGCCGCCCGATCCGCCGGTCGGCAACACGACGATCGGGGTCGTCGCGACGAACGCGAAGCTCTCGAAGGAGCGGGCGCACCTGCTCGCGCTCGCGGCGCACGACGGGCTGGCGCGGGCGATCCGGCCCTCGCATACCATCTGGGACGGCGACACGGTCTTCACGCTCGCGACCGGAGAGGTCGAGGCCTCGCAGGCGCGGGTCGAGGAGCTCGCGGAGCAGGTCGCGGCCGAGGCGATCCGCCGGGGCGTGCGCCTGGCGACGGGCATCCCCGGCATCCCGGGGGCGGGGGACGAGGCATGAGCAGGACGCTCGAGGAGGCGGCGCTCGAGGCGTCGACGTGCACGCGCTGCCGTCTGGCGCAGGGCCGCACCCAGGTCGTCTACGGCGTCGGCGACCCGAGCGCGGACCTCATGTTCATCGGGGAGGCGCCCGGCTTCCACGAGGACAAGCAAGGCGAGCCGTTCGTCGGCGCGGCCGGCCAGCTCCTCAACCGCATGCTCGCCGAGGTCGAGATCCCGCGCTCGGACGTCTACATCAACAACGTGATCCTCTGCCGCCCACCGGGCAACCGGGACCCGCTCGATGACGAGCTCACCGCCTGCAAGCCCTGGCTCGACGAGCGGATCCAGATCATCGACCCGGCGGTCATCGTGACGCTCGGCAACTGGGCGACGCGGTACATCCTCGGCAAGCAGGTCTCGATCACGCGGGTCCGGGGGCAGCGGTTCCCGTGGAACGGACGCACGGTGATCCCGACCTTCCACCCGGCCGCGATCCTGCACGGCGGCGGCGAGAGCTCGAACCAGATGACCGCGCTGCGCGCCGACTTCCAGGAGATGAAGCGCGCCCTGGGCGAGCGCCCCGCGCCGACCGAGGAACAGCTCGGCCTGTTCTGATGGAGATCGAGCTCGACGCACCGACGGCCGAGGACACCCGCGCGATCGGCCGGGCACTGTCCGAGCTCCTCGCGCCGGGCGACGCGGTCGCCCTCACGGGCGAGCTCGGAGCAGGCAAGACCACGCTCGTGCAGGGCGTGGCTCGAGGGCTCGGGTTCGAGGGCTCGGTCGTCTCGCCGACATTCACGCTCGTCCGCGAGTACCGCGCGCGCCTGCTCGTGCACCACGTCGACGTCTACCGGCTCGAGCGCGTGCAGGACGTGCTCGACCTCGGGTTCGAGGAGATGGCCGACGAGGACGGCATCCTGCTCGTCGAGTGGGGCGATGCGGTCGAGGGGCTCCTGCCCGCCGACCACCTGGCGATCGAGCTCACCGTGCCGGACGAGGGCGAGGCGCGCCGCCTCGTCGTCACCGGGACCGGGCAGGGCTGGGCGCTCCGGTGGGAGCGGCTCGAGCAGGTCCTGCAGGGGTGGGCGCGGTGATCGTCCTCGGGATCGAGACCTCGACGCCGCAGACCTCGGTGGCCCTCGGCTCCGAGACGGCGATCCTGGCCTCGACCCGTCTCACGGGCACGGCCCGGCAGGATGCGGTCGTCCCCGCGATCGAGCACCTCCTGCGGTGGTCCGGGCTCGAGCTCTCGGCGGTCGGCGGGGTGGCGGTCGGCCTCGGACCGGGTCTGTTCACGGGTCTGCGCGTCGGGGTCGAGGCCGGCAAGAGCCTGGCGCAGGTGCTCGGCGTGCCGATCGTCGGGATCGCGTCGCTCGACGCGCTGGCGTTCGGGGTCCGACACACCAGCCGGCGGATCGCCGCCGTCATCGACGCCCGGCGCGGCGAGGTCTTCTACGCGCTCTACCGGGCCGTGCCGGGCGGGGTGGTGCGAGAGGGCGACTACCAGGTCGCGCCGCCGGACCACCTCGCGGCCGACCTCGAGGCGCGCGGCGACGAGGTGCTGCTCGCCGGGAACGGTGCCATCCTGTACCGGCGGGAGCTCGAGGAGGCCGGGGGCAGGCTCGAGTTCGCCTCGGCGGCCTCGGCCCACCCGCAGGCCGAGTCGCTCGTCGAGCTCGCGATCCCGCGGCTGCTGCGCGAGGAGCACGACCGGTTGTTCGACGTGGTACCTCTGTACCTGAGGAGATCGGATGCGGAGATCGCTTGGGACCAGCGACGTCGCGGCGCCTCGTCTTGAGGTGACGCGGATGCGCCGCCGCCATCTGCGCGGCATCATGGCGATCGAGCGTCAGGTCTACCCGCGTCCGTGGAGCCCGAACCTGTTCCTCTCGGAGATGGCCGAGAGCCCGAACCGCTGCTACCTCGTCGCCCGCATGGACCGGGAGGTCGTCGGCTACGGCGGTCTCATCTGCTACGGCGAGGAGGCCCACATCACGAACGTCGCCGTGGATCCGCTCCACCACCGACACAAGATCGGGTCGAGGCTCCTGCACGACCTCGTCGCGAACGCGATCGAGATGGGGGCCGAGGCGGTCTCGCTCGAGGTGCGCGTGACGAACTGGGGCGCGCAGCGGCTGTACGGGCGGTTCGGGTTCCGACCCGTCGGCGTGCGCAAGAACTACTACCAGGAGATCAGCGAGGACGCGCTCATCATGTGGGTCGACGGGATCCGCGATCCGGCGTTCCGCGGCAAGCTCCGAGAGCTCATGGACGCGCTCCCCGAGGGCACTCGCCCGTGAAGGGCGCTCCGTGAAGGTTCTGGGGATCGAGACCTCCTGCGACGAGACCGCGGTCGCCGTCGTCGAGGACCGGGTTGCGCTCTCGAACGTCATCTCGAGCCAGGTGGACCTGCACGCGCGCTTCGGCGGCGTCGTGCCCGAGCTCGCGAGCCGAGCCCACGTCGAGGCGCTGAACCCGCTCCTCGAGGAGGCGCTCGAGCAGGCCGGGTGTCGCTTCGCCGACATCGAGGCCGTGGCCGTGACCATCGGACCGGGGCTCGTGGGCGCACTGGTCGTCGGCCTGGCCGGTGCGAAGGCGATCGCGCTCGCGACCGGCGCCCCGCTGATCGGCGTGAACCACCTCGAGGGCCACATCTACGCGAACTTCCTCGAGCACGGCGCGCCCGAGCCGCCGTACGTCTGCCTCGTCGTCTCGGGCGGACACACGATGCTCGTGCACATGCCGCGCGAGCATCACTACGAGGTCCTCGGACAGACCGTGGACGACGCGGCGGGGGAGGCGTTCGACAAGATCGCCCGGTTCATGGGCCTCGGCTTCCCCGGAGGACCGGCGCTCGACGCGTTGGCTCGGACGGGCGATCCGAACGCGATCCGTTTCCCGCGCGCGATGCTCGAGTCGGGCGATTACACTTTCTCGCTGTCAGGGCTGAAGACGTCCGTCCTGCGGTACGTGAAGGCCGAACGCGAGGCCGGGCGGGCCGTCGAGCCGGCCGATCTCGCCGCGTCGTTCCAGGAGGCGATCGTGGACGTGCAGGTGACCAAGACGATCCGTGCCGCCCGCGAGAAGGGCGTCGGAACGGTGCTGCTCGGCGGCGGCGTCGTCGCGAACAGCCGGCTCCGAGAGCGGATCGAGCGGGAGGGGGCCGAGGCAGGCCTCCGGGTGCTGTTCCCGTCCATGCCGCTCTGCACGGACAACGCCGCGATGATCGCGTGCGCGGGGGCCGCGCGCCTCGAGCGCGGGGAGCGCAGCTCGTTCGAGGTCGGGGCCGACCCGTCCCTGGAGCTCTCCTCGTGACCAGCTACCTGGTGACCGGCGGCGCTGGCTTCATCGGCTCGCACCTCTGCGACCGGCTCCTCGCCGAGGGCCATCGCGTCGTCGCGGTCGACGACCTCACGACCGGGCGGATCGCGAACCTCGTCGAGGGCCGCGGCTACGGCAAGGAGTTCACCTTCTTCAACATGGACGTGCGCGCCGAGGGCCTCCTCCAGCTCTTCGAGCGCCACCGCCCGCAGGTCGTGATGCATCTCGCGGCGCAGTCGGGCGTCCGGCCCTCGCTCTCGGACCCGGCGAACGACGCGAGCATCAACCTGATGGGCACGCTGAACATCCTCGAGTGCGCGCAGAAGACCGGCGTCCGCAAGATCGTCTACGCGGCCTCGGGGGGGACCCTGTACGGCGAGCCGAAGAAGCTGCCCGTCAAGGAGTCGGCCGCCTCGAGCGCCCATCCACTGTCCCCGTACGGCATCAGCAAGAAGGTGGCGATCGAGTACCTCGGCTTCTACGAGCGGTACCGCGGGATCGAGTACACGGCGCTCGCGCTCGGCAACGTCTACGGGCCTCGGCAGGATCCGCACGGAGAGGCGGGGGTGATCGCGATCTTCGCCTCGAAGATGTTGAGCGGCGAGGCGCCGACGATCTACGGAGACGGGAACCAGACGCGCGACTACGTGTTCGTCGACGACGTCGTCCATGCGTTCGCGCTCGCCGCCGATCGCGCGAACGGGAAACTCATCAACATCGGTACCGGTCTCGAGACATCCGTCAACGAGTTGTTCCGCACGCTCGCGGAGATCACCGGCTTCAACGGCGAGCCCGCGACCGGGTCGCTCCCGCCCGGCGAGCTCCGCCGATGCTCGCTCGACAACGCGCTCGCCTCCGAGGCGCTCGGCTGGAAGCCGTGGACGCATCTCGAGGACGGCCTCGGCGAGACCGTGGCGTTCCTGCGCGGCGTGTAGCGGCGTTCCCTACGGAGCTCGACGCTCGGGCTCGTCGTCGCGCCGCCTCGCTTCGGCGGGAGCCTCGCCGGCCGGGGCCAGGATGCTCGTCAACTCCTCGGGACGTCTGCCGGCGGCCGTCGCGAGGACCTCGACGTCGCCCGCTCGAAGGACGATCGATTCGCCGGATGCACTGTGCCGCAATGCTCTGATCTCGCGCACGAATCCGGAGATGAGAGCGGCCTCGGCCGAGCCGATCGACTCGAGGAACGCGATGTCGATCCCGGGCTCGACGCCTTCGATCTGCTCGAGGACCTGCGCGAGCAAGGCCGGAGGTGCGACGCCGTACAACCCGCAGAGATCGCAGAAGCGGTCGAGCGAGATCGCGCGCTCGGCGCGTTCGTACCCGGCGATCGAGGTCGGTTTGAACCTGCCTCCGCTCAGTGTCGAGATGTCACGCAACGTGAGACCACGTGCTTGCCGGGCGCGGCGCAGCGCCATGCCGACCGCAAGACCGATCCCCTCCAATGACGTCCCTCGCTCGAGTCGAACACCAGCGATCCATGGTCCCCGGGAAGAGCCTCAATGTACGGGACATCGCGTAGGGATGCATCCTGCGCGAGCATCAGCGAGCAGGCCGTGTCCGCGTATCTTCCCTACTGCTTCCACATGACGATTCGGTGTTCTTCGGCGATACCTACGTGTGGAACGAGCTCGTTCGGGGGAAGGTATCGAGATGGTCGCGTCAACGCATGAGGTCGCTCCGGCTGGCCCGGACCGTTCGGGTCGACGCTCTCCGCGTCCTTCGATACGCGGCTTCGAGGCCG
>JBLNAW010000139.1:0-9282 GCA_050259555.1 Solirubrobacterales bacterium | reverse complement strand
GGGTTCGTCGCGACGCTCGCCGAGCTCTCGGCGGCCTGGGGCGGGTGGCGGCCGCGCGAGATCGATCTCGGCGGTGGGTTCACGTCCCCGCGCGATCCGACCGGCCGAGCCCTCCGCCGGGGCGCCGCCCGGCCCGAGCTCGTCCCGCCGGTCGAGGAGGTCGCGGCGGTCGTGACGACGACGCTCCGGGAGGAGCTGGTCGCGCACGGCATCGACCCCGCCGGCATCGCGCTCGAGGTCGAGCCCGGACGCGCGCTGCACGCCGACGCCGGGATCCACCTCACGCGGGTCGTGAACGCGAAGCGCGAGCCCGGCCGCGAGCCCGAGCGCTGGCTCGAGACCGACACGACCGAGAACTTCCTCCTCGACCTGCTGATCGAGCACGACGTCTTCCCGGTCGTCGTCGCGGACCGGGCCGATGCCGAGCCGGGGGAACCGGTCGACGTCGTCGGCATCAGCTGCGGGTTCGACCAGCTCGCCACCGCCGTCTCGCTGCCCGAGGCCGGTCCCGGCGACGTGCTCGCGTTCCTCGACACGGGGGCGTACCAGGACGCGACCTCGACGAACTTCAACGCGCTGCCGAGACCGGCGACGGTCCTGGTGTGGCAGGATTCGGCGGAGGTCGTCAAGCGGGCCGAGACCGTCGCGGACGTCTTCGCCCGCGACGTGATCCCGGCCAGGCTGGAGGGACGGTGAACGGTCCGAGGCTCGATCACGTGTCGGTGACCTGCGCCGACCTCGAGCGCTCGATCGCGTTCTACCGGGATGCGCTCGGCCTGCCGTTCCTCGGCCGGGGCGAGGCCGCCGAGCCCGAGCTCTCGGTCGTGAGCGGCCATCCCGGGACACGGATCCGCTGGGGCGAGCTCGACCTCGGGGGTGGCCAGATCCTCGAGCTCGTCGAGTACCTCGAGCCGAAGGGTGTGGCGCTCGAGCAGCGGACGCACGATGCGGGCTCGGGGCACATCGGTCTCGCGGTCGAGGACATCGACGCGCTCCACGGGTGGTTGGTCGAGCTCGGCGCCGCGGTGCGCTCCGAGCCGGTGACGCTCACCGAGGAGGGGGACTGGAACGGGGTGCGGACCCTGTACCTCACCGACCCCGACGGTGTGACGATCGAGCTCGTCGAGCGCCCGCGCATCGTCACGATCCCCGAGGCCGAGCCGGCCGCGACGCCCGAACGCGCCTGACCTACGAGCGCTGCTTGCGGAGCGCGAGCACGCCGATCGCCATCATCGCGGCCGCGAACGCGAGCAGCGCGAGCAGCCGCTCCCCGATGTCGGCCAGGCCCGCGCCGCCGATCATCACCTCGCGCAGGGCGACCGCCGCGTGCGTGATCGGGAAGACCTGCGAGAGGTACCGCAGCGGCGGCCAGAGCGTCTGCACCGGCCACCACAGCCCGCCGAGGAACACCTGCGGCAACAGCAGGAGCGGGATGAACTGGATCACCTGCAGCTCGTTCCGAGCGTAGAACGACAGCGCGATCCCGAGGTTCACCACGCCCGTCACCTCGATCGCCAGGATGAGCAGCACGAGCCAGATCGAACCGGCGACCCGTACGTTGAGCACCCCGATCGCGTACGCGAGGATGATGATCCCCTGCGCCATCGCGAACCCGATGAACCCGAGCAGGTAGCCGGTGAGGACCTCGAGCCGGGACACGGGCGAGGCCATGAGCCGCTCGAGCGTGCCGGACGAGCGCTCGCGCAGGAACGCCACGCTCGTGAGCATGAACGTGAACAGGAACGCGAACACCGACACGAGCACCGGCGCGTTGTAGTCGAGCGCCTTCAGGTCCACGCCGCCCTCGAGCGGGACCGGCTCGATCGTGACCGGTGGCGCCCGCAGGCCGAGCGCGCCGTCCGCGGTCCCGGGCAGCGCGGCGATCGCCGAGCGGGTCGCGTCGACCACGGGGCCGTACAGGCCGGGCTGGATCCCGCCGACGACGACCTGCACGGGAACGCTCGATCCCGCGAGCGCGTCCTGCGTGAGGGTCGCCGGCAGGATCACCGCGCCGGCGACCTCCGTGTCCCGCACCTGTTGCCTCGCGACCTCCTCGCTCGAGAGCAAGCGGACCTCGATCCCCGGCTCGGCGCCGAGGAGGTCGACGATCCGCGCGCCGAGCGAGATCGGACCGCTCGGCGTCGTCGTCCCGGCGTCGAGGTTCACGACGGCGACCGGGAGCGGCTGCTTGTCGTCCGAGACGAGGTAGCCGATGAGGGCCATCACGACGACCGGCACGATCACGATGAGGGCCACGGTGCGCCGGTCGTGACGGAACTGCCGCAGGATCCGGCCGGCGAGCGCGAGCACCCGGCGGACCTTCACGCGCCGCTCCCGTTCCGGTGCCGGTCGCGGAGGGCGAGCCACGCCTCCTCGATCGTCGGCGTGCCGGCACGCTCGCGCAGCTCGGCGGGGGAGCCGACCGCGATCGACTTCCCGTCCGCGATCATCGCGACCCGGTGGCAACGCTCGGCCTCCTCCATCACATGGGTCGTGACGAGGATCGTCGTGCCGACGGCGTTGAGGTCTCGGAAGTGATCCCAGAGCTTGAGCCGCAGCATCGGGTCGATCCCCACGGTCGGCTCGTCGAGCAGCAGCAGCCTCGGCCCGTGGATCATCGCGCACGCGAGGTTCGTGAGCTGCCGCATCCCGCCCGAGAGGTGGCGCACGAGCGCGCGCTCCTTGCCTCGGAGCTCGACGATCTCGAGCACCTCGGCCGTGCGCTCGCGGATCCGGTCGGTCGACAGGCCGAAGAGGCGGCCGAAGAACGCGAGGTTGTCGCGCACCGGGAGGTCCTCGTACAGCGCGGCCGACTGCGTCATGTAGCCGATGCCGGCGGCCACGCCACGTCCGGGACGCTCGCCGAGCACCTGCAGGGTGCCCGAGGTCGGCTTCAGCAACCCGGCGACGCTGCGGATGAACGTCGTCTTGCCTGCGCCGTTCGGGCCGACGAGCCCGAGGATCTCGCCGGTGCGGACCGCGAGGTCCAACCCGTCGAGCGCCCTCACGCGGCCGAACGTTCGGACCAACCCCTCGGACCTGATCGCGTCTGAGCGCTCCGCAACGGCGGGCTGCGTGCTCACGGCGGCCCTACTGTAGCCGCCACTCCGGGTGCTCGGCGAGAGGGTGGCGCGCGGTCTCGACGGTGGCGGTGATCGACGCGTCCGGGTGCCGTTGGAGGAGCGTGATCGGGTACTCGGGCGTCGGCGCGGCGAACAACGCCACGCGGAACGCGGTCTGCTTCCAAGCCCCCGTGTCGCTGAACAGGCGGATGCGTTCGGCGGACAGGCACTCGCGCATGCCGAGCGTGATGGACATCGGCGGCACGAACTGATACGCGGCACCGAACGTCCGGTGCGCGAGCGCCACGATCGTGTCGACGTTGTTGTCCTGGATCCGGATCGTCGAGTCGGCCAGCTCCTCGAGGCCGACGTGACTGAACGGATGGCGGCGCGCCTGGTTGTAGGCGACGTGCCCATCTTGTCCCCAGCCGCCGAGCGTGAGATCGATCGGTGCCTCGACGATCGCGGCGGCCACGTCCTCGGCGGTCTCCGGGAGCAGCCACATCCGTTGGTCATCGGGGACCGCGAGCGCCGGATGGATCCCGCTGTAGAAGTGACGCGCCATGAAGGTGCGGAAGTTGTACGGGTGCTCCTCGGGCAGCGGCCGACCCTGCGCGTCGAGGCACTCGTCCATGTGGAACACGGTGAGCTCGCGGAGCGAGATCCCGCGAGCGTTCACCTCCTCGACCCACGGCGCGTACCAGGACGACGGTCCGCACGGGACGATCGCCCGCGTCGGGCGGCCCTCCGTGTTGTGGGTCTGGATGAGGTCGGCGAGCTCGCGGGCCATGAGCCGACCCATCTCGGCCGGGTCGGCCACGACGCGGAAGGGGATCCTCGTCGGGTGCGAGGCGAGCTCCTCGAGCGGGATGCGGCACCAGCGCTCGAGCTCGACCGGGTCGATGAAGGACATCACGTCACCTGGCCGTAGGTCGCGTGGTAGCGGGTCCACCACTTCTCGATCTCATCCGGAGGGAGCGGCCCCGGTGTGCCGAGCCGGGACGCGAGCCACATCGTCTTCGCGGCGTCCTCGATCATCGCGGCGGCCTTCAGCGCCTTCCTCGGCGTGGCGTCGAAGGTGAACACGCCGTGGTTCGCGAGCAGGATGCCCGGCGCGCGCGTCCGGTGCGCGAGGATCGCCTCGCCGATGTGGTCACCCTCGTTGTCGGCGTACGGCGCGCACGGGACCTCGCCGCCGAACTCATCGGCCATCGCGGTGAGCGCGCACGGGATCGGCATGCCGGCCGCCGCCCACGCGGTCGCGAAGTTCGAGTGCGTGTGGATCACGCCGCCGATGTCGGGCTCGCCGCGATACAGCGCGAGGTGGTGCGTGGTGTCGACGCTCGGGCGCAGGTGCGTCGTCACCCCGTCGGGGACGACGTCCGCCGGTGCCGGCTCGCCGTCCAGGGTGACGACGGCGAGGTCCTCGGGCCGCAGGCCGTCGTAGTCGACGCCGCTCGGCTTGATGAGGACGAGACCTGCCTCGCGGTCGATGCCGCTGGCGTTGCCGCTGTGCATCACCACGAGCCGGTTCGCGGGGAGTTGGGTGTTCGCCCACCAGACCTCCCGGCGCAGCGCGGCGAAGTCCATCGCTCTTCCTCCTCAGACGACGTCAGACAGGGGTGTTCGAACGGCGAGGCCGCCCTCGCGAGCCAGAGCCAGCACGGTATCGAGGCTCGCCTCGGGGTGGATCGTGTGGGGAGAGGTGACGCTGAGCGCCGCGAGCGCCACGCCGAGGTCGAGCGCGGAGCTCAGCGCGTCCTCGGGAGCGCCGGGCACGGTCAGCGGGACGCCCGCCGCGATCGCCGCGAGGACCCCGCCGAGGAGCGCGTCGCCGGCGCCCGCGGTGCTCCGGACCTCGACGCGCGGAGGGTGCCGCTCGACCCAGGTTCCGGCCTCGAGGGCGAACGCCCCGCGAGAGCCCGCGGTGATCACGGCCGCCATCCCCGGGCCCTCGGCGTCGAGCACCGAGGCGACCGCGCCGAGGAACGGGCCCGGAGCCGCGGGATCGAGCGCGAACCCAGCCAGGATCGCCGCCTCGTCCTCGTTCAGCGCGAGGAGGTCGACGAGCGCGAGCAGCCCGCTCGCGCGGGCGTTCTCGATCTCGGCCGACGTCAGCGAGGCGACCCGGAGCGCCCCGCGCTCGGTCGCGAGCTCGAGCAGCCGCCGCCTCGCCCCGAGTCCGACCTCGGGCGCCGCGAGCGCGATCGTGCGGGGGTCGAGGAGGCGGGCGATGTGATCGACGTCGGCCTCGGTCAGCCTCGCGGCGGCCGAATCGGACGTGGTGATGTTGCCCCCGCTCCCGTCCGGGTACTGGAAGCAGACGCTCAACAACGTCGGAAGTCCTGGGACCGTCTCGACCCACGACGCGTCCATGCCCGCATGACCCATCTCGGCGACCAGCCGGCGGCCCACGTCGTCCTCGCCGACCCTGGCGACCGGAACGACGCCGAACGGGACGCCGGAGGATCGGGCGCCGAGGAGCACCGCGACGTGGTGCGCGACGATGTGGAGCTTCGCGTAGTCCCGCACCTCGAGCAGCCGGGCGGGCCGGCTCTCGTTGCGGCCGAGCGTGTCGTCGCCCTGCAGCGCGAGGAACATGCCGCCGCCGATCCCGCCCACCCCCACGAGCCGCCGGTACGGCGCGTCCGGCCGCAGGCGGAGCGTGCGGAGCTCGCTCATCCGCCCGCCCGCACGGGGTTCGTGAGGGCGCCGATGCCCTCCACCTCGACGGTCACCTCGTCGCCGTCGCGGAGCCAGACCGGGGGCTTCCGAGCGAAGCCCACGCCCGGCGGCGTCCCGGTCGCGATGAGGTCGCCCGGCTCGAGCGTCATCGTCCGGCTGAGCGAGGCGACGAGCTCGGCGACGCCGAACACCATCTGCGCGGTGCTCGAGGACTGGAGCTCCTCCCCGTTCAGCGTCAGCCGGATGCCGAGCGCCTGGGGATCGGGGATCTCATCCGCGGTGACGAGCCACGGTCCGCACGGCAGGAACGTGTCGATCGCCTTGCCGAGCATCCACTGCGAGCTCTCGAACTGCAGGTCACGCGCCGAGACGTCGTTCACGCACGTGTAGCCCGCCACGTACGAGAGCGCTTCGGCCTGCGAGACGCGGTGCGCCGGGCGCCCGATCACGACGCCGAGCTCGGCCTCGTAGTCGGGCTCACGCGTCTCGGGCGGGATGACGATCGCCTCGCC
This sequence comes from Solirubrobacterales bacterium, assembly GCA_050259555.1. Lineage (GTDB taxonomy): Bacteria > Actinomycetota > UBA4738 > UBA4738 > HRBIN12 > HRBIN12. The sequence goes on along the minus strand of JBLNAW010000139.1, from coordinate 3,023 downwards.
GGGCCCGATCACGCTGTTCGCGAACTTCGGGAACAGGATCGGCGCGGTCGGGATCGGCTGACCGGACTCGGCGGCGTGGTCGCGGTAGTTCAGCCCGATGCCGATCACCTTGCCCGGCCGCGGGACCGGTGCGAGCAGCCGCGTCTCGGCGAGCGCCACCGGCTCTCCGTCGGCCGTCTCGCTGGTCGCGAGGTACCGCACGAGGTCCGGCCCCATCGGGATCACGAGGTCGCCCTCGACCCTGCCGAACCCACCGTCGAACGTGACGAGCCTCATGGGACCAGCACCACCTTGAATCGGTCCGTCGTATCGACGAGCTCCTCGAAGGCGCGCTGGCCCTCGGCGAGCGGCATCGTCGTCAGCCAGCCGCCGGCGTCGAGCGCCCCCGATGCGATCAGCTCGATCGCGCGATCGAAGTCCTCCTCGGTCCAGGCGAAGGAGCCCGTCACTCGGATCTCCTTGCCGGCGACCGCGAAGAAGTCGATCCGGGCACCCGGCGTACCGAGCCCGACCGCCTCGAACCGCCCGCCGGGGCGCACGGCGCGCAGGCCGAGCGCCCAGGTCGCCTCGAACCCCGCGGCGTCGATCACGACGTCGACGCCTCGGCCGCCGGTCGCCTCGAGCAGCGCGGCCTCGGGATCCTCGCCTTCGAGCGGGGTCGCTCCCTGCCCGCGCGCGAGCTCGAGCCGCGATGCGATCGGGTCGGTGATGAACACGCGCCCCGCGCCCCGCTCGAGCGCCATCCGCGCCATGAGCGCTCCGATCGGCCCGGCGCCGATCACGAGCACGTCGTCGCCCTCGCGAACGGCGCGGGTGCTCACGTGCACGGCGTTCGCGAGGGGCTCGGTGAGCGTGCCGAGATCGGCGGGAACGTCGCGCGGGAAGCCGACCGCCGCGCGCTCGGGGACGACGAAGCGCTCGGCGAACGCGCCGGTGATCTCGCGGCCGACGAGCCGGCCGTTGCGGCACAGGTTGGGCCGGCCCTCACGGCACGGCTCGCACTCACCGCACGCGAGCATCGGCCGCAGGACCACGTGCTCGCCGACGCGGGCCGGATCGACGCTCTCGCCGACCGCCGAGATCCGCCCCACGCCCTCGTGACCCATCACGAGCGGCGGGATCCGCCGAGGGCTCGCCTCGCGGAACCCGTGGAGGTCCGAGCCGCAGATCGCCGCGGCCTCCGTCTCGAACACGACCTCGCCGGGGCCGGGGGAGGGCTCGGGCGCCTCCTGGAGCTCCATGTTCCGAGGGCCGAGGTACACGAGCTGTCTCATCGCTGCCTCCCGCTGCTCCACACGAACGGCTCGTCCCGGACCGGGACGAGCACCGGCACGCCCGGGTGGTCCCGCTCTACGCTCTGTACGAGGTGCGCGGGGTAGCCGCGGTTGCGCTCGAACAGGTCGTAGTGCATCGGGAGCACGACCCCGGCCTCGATCTCCTTCGCGAGCCACGCGGCCTCACGCTCGGAGAGGTTGCCCACGATCCCACGCGCCTCGCGCTCGGGGTCGCGGCCGTTGATCGGGAGCATCGCGACGTCGACCGCGAGCTCGCGGAGCGCCGTCTCCATCCCCTCGTAGTGGATCGTGTCGCCAGCGTGGTACACGCGCACGTCTCCCGCGTCGACGACGTAGCCGAGGAACCGCACGAGCCCGCCCGAGAGCGACTCGCCGAACCCGTACGCGTCCTCCATCGTCACCCCGTGCATCGCCGCCACCGCGCCGATGCCGAGGCCCGCGAGCTCGACCGTCTCGCCCGGCTGGAGCCCGACCACACGGTCGGGCGTGACGCCCGCCTCGGTGACCATGTCGACGATCGGCGTCGGGACGACGAACACGGCGCCCGGTGAAGCCTTCGCGATCGCCGGGGCACTCTCGGCGTCGAAGTGATCGACGTGCTCGTGCGTGCTGAGCACCAGGTCGATCCCCTCGGCGCGCGCCGCCGGGAGCCCGCTCTCGTACAGCCGGCCGTGGTACGGCGCGAGGAACGGGTCGAACAGCGCCGTCGTGTCGCCCGAGCGCAGGATGAAGCCGGCCTGCCCGAGCCACGCGAGCCCGATCGAGCCTGCCGGCACGGTCAGCTCGCGGAGACGTTGCAGCGGCGTGGGGTCCGTCACGGCTCTCCCTTCACATCACGAGCTGCCCGCCGTCGATCACGAGCATCTCGCCGGTGATGAACGTCGCCTCGTCTGAGGCGAGGAACGCGTACGCCGCCGCGACCTCCTCGACCGTGCCCGAGCGGCCGAGCGGGATCTTCTCGCGCTCGTACCGGGCGGTGTACTCGGGGTCCTCGGCCTCGCCCTGCAGCGGCGTGAAGATCTTGCCGGGGCAGAGCGCGTTCACGCGGATCCCGTGCTGCCCGAGCTCGGTCGCCATCGTCCGCGTGAGCATCGTGATCGCGCCCTTCGAGGCGTTGTAGTGCGCGTAGCCGGCCTCGCCCTCGAACGCGTTCGTCGAGGACATGTTCACGATCGCCCCGCCTTGCCCTCGCGCGACCATGCGCCGCGCGACGGCCTGCGCGACGAGGAACATCCCGCGCAGGTTGATGTCCAGGACCTGGTCCCAGTGCTCGAGCGTGATGTCCAGGAACGGCTCCTGCCACGCGACCCCCGCGTTGTTCGCGAGCACGTCGATCCCGCCGAGGGCGCGCTCGGCCTCCTCGACGAGGCGCTCGACCGCTTCGGGGTCGCTCACGTCGCAGGCCGTTCCGTGCACCTCGCCGAGCGCGCGGAGCTCGGTCACCGCCTGCTCGACGCCGGCGGCGCCGCGGGCGCAGAGGAAGACCCGGCAGCCCTCCTCGAGGAAGCGACGGGCCGCGGCCTCGCCGATGCCACGGCTCGCGCCGGCGACCAGCACGCCCTTGCCCTCCAGGCCCCGCATCAGCGCATCTTCCCCCGCCCGGCGATCGCGAACGTCCGAACGGCCGCGCCGCCCCGGACACCGATCGCCTCGTCGAACATGTTCACCGTCGAGCACACGTGGAGCGGGATCACCTCGAGCCGGTCGCCGATCCGCACGTCGTCGGCG
>JBLNAW010000138.1:0-3375 GCA_050259555.1 Solirubrobacterales bacterium | reverse complement strand
CGTGCCCGTCCACGCCGGTCGCTCCACCAGGTACCACGTCCCGATGAGCACCGCGCTCACGATCTGTGCGAGCACGAGCGCCGCCAGGCTCCCGATGCGCCGCCCGACGACGGCCGCACCGACGTCGGCGAGCCCCCACGCGAACGCCGCGCCGATGCCGAAGATCACGCGGGCGGCCTGGCCTCGGCGAGGGCGTCGACGGCGATCGCGCCGCGCTCGGACACGAGGAGAGGGTTGGCCTCGAGCGAGGTCAGGCGGTCGCGCAGGTCGTGCGCCGCGCGCGCGATCCCCTCGACCGCTTTCGCGAGGGCGCGCAAGTCGTGCTCGGCGGGGTCGAGGCCGCAGCGGGACGCCTGCCCGATCACGTACGCGCGCGCCTGCTTCGGCGTGAGCGGTGCGGCCACGAAGGTCGCGTCCCCTGCCTCTGCGAGCCCGCCGCCCGGACGGATCGTGATGCAGGCGCCGAAGCGTTCGTCCACGACCGCGCCGACGAGCACCTCGCGGCCGTGCGCCATCTCCTGCACGAGCACCTTCGGCGACCTCGCGCCGGCGCGGGTGGCGGCCTGGAGGACCTCGGCGGCGGCGACCTCGACGTCGGTGGGGTTCCGCAGCCCGAGCCGCACGCCGCCGAGCTTCGCCTTGTGCGGGATCTCGGCCGCGAGCGCCTTCACCGCGACCGGCAGCTCCATCCGCCGAGCCGCGGCGGCGGCGGCCGCGGGGGTCGCGACGGTCGTCTCCTTCGGGCGTCGGATGCCGTAGAGCTCGAGCAGCTTCGCGCCCTGCGCCTCGTCGAGCGGGCCGACCAGACCCCACAGCAGGCGGCGGGCCGCGGCCCGGCTCTCGTGGGGCGCGAGCTCGGGGATCGAGCGCTCGCGCGCGGACTGGAGCTCGACGAGCGCGCGGATCGCGCCGGTCGAGGCGCGATGACCTTGCAGGAACGCCAGCTTCTCGCGCCGGGTCCAGATCTTCGCGCGCGGGATGTACGCGAGCGGGCTCATCGAGACAGAGGCGAACGCCGTCCCCGTCTCTCTCTGCAGCTCGCGTGCCCGCTCGAGCAGGTGCTCGGCCCACACGACCTCGTCTTCCAGGCGCGGCGGGAAGGCATCGAACGCGACGAACCCGACGGCCGGATCGCGGGCGAGCGCCTCGAGCGCGCCCTCGAACATCTCGGTCTCGACCGCGGCCTGGCCGGTGACGTCGAGCGGGTTGTTCTGCGAGGCGAAGTGGGGCAACGCCTCCTTCAGCCTCGCCTTCGTTGCCGGCGCGAACTCGGGGAGCGTGAGGCCCTGCGAACCGGCCGCCTCCGCGAAGAGCGTGCAGGCGCCTCCGGACTGGAGCGCCGCGGCCACGCCGCTCGAGCGCAGCCTGCGGTGGTGCGTGAGCAGGACCGCGGCCTCGAACATCGTCACCGGGTCCTCGACCGAGATCGCGCCGTGTCCCTGCAGCCACGCGTCTCGGAGCGCGGTGTTGCCGGCGAGCGCTCCCGTGTGGGCGACGATCGAGCGCCGAGCGGCCTCGCTGCGGCCCTCGGGGGCGCAGACGAGGATCGGTTTGCGGGCATCGCGGAGCGCGTCGAGGCCACGCTGGATGCCCTCGACGTCGCGCATCGTCTCGATGTAGGTGGCGACGACCTTCGTGTGCCGGTCCTCGGCCGCCCACGCGAACATGTCGCCGAGCCCGACCACCGCCTCGTTCCCGACGCCGAGGATGATCCGCAGCCCGACACCTCGATCCGAGGCCATCTGGTTCATCGTCCAGGCGACGGTGCCCGACTGGCTGATCACGCTGATGCCGCCGGCGACCGGCTCGGGCGGCGGGGTCGTACCGTAGGGCGCCACCTTCTCGACGTAGTTCACGAACCCCTCGACGTTCGGGCCGAGCACCGGCAGCCCGTGCCCGAGCGCCTTGTCCCGCAGCTCCTGCTGGAGCGCGCGGCCCTCCTCGCCGGCCTCGGCGAACCCGGAGGACACCACCATCACCGAGCGCACGCCGGCCGCCGCGACGTCGTCGAGCATCCGGACGACGACGCGCGCCGGCACGACGAACACGAGCAGATCGACGCCCCTCGGCAGCTCGAGCACCGAATGCAGGCACGGACGCCCCCACACCTCGTCGTACTTGGGGTTGACCGGGTAGAGCTCGCCGGTGAACCCGACGTGCCGCAGCGAGCGCTCGATCTCGGGCGCCCACGAGTCGGACGACTCCGAGGCACCGACGATCGCGATCGAGCGGGGGGCGACGAGCGGCCGGAGGTCGAGCCGCTTCACGCGTCGCCCTCGCGGTGCTGCGCGTCCCGCCAGGCGATCGCCGCCTTCAGCCCCTGCTCCTCTGTGATGCGGCGGAACTCCGCGCGAGCGGCGAGGTTCGCGGTCTCGATGATCGTGTCGAGCTCCGTGTTCGCGGCCATCGCGGCTCGGAAGCCGGCCACGTCCCACACGCGGTTCAGGGCGCGCTTCGTGGTCTGGACCACGAACGGCTCGTTCTTCGCGATCTCGGTCGCGAGCGCCATCGTCGCGTCGTCGAGCTGGTCCTTCGGCACGACCCGGTTCACGAGCCCGATCCGATGCGCCTCGGCGGCAGGGATCCGGTCCTCGCCCGTGAACAGCATCTCCTTCGCCGTGCGGACGCCGACGACCCACGGCAGGAACATCGACACGACGCCCGAGCCGAACCGGATGTCGACGTAGCCGAAGACCGCGTCGTCGGCCGCGACCGCCAGATCGCAGGCGAGCATGAGGTCCGTTCCGCCGGCGAGGCAGTAGCCCTGGACGCTCGCGATCACGGGCTTGGGGTGATCGAGCATCTTCAGCATCTGCGCCGTCGAGTGCTCGAGCTCGGCGTGCCAGCCGACCGAGTCCATCACGCCGCCGCTCGCGTCCTCGTTCAGGTCGTACCCGGCGCTGAACGCCCGGCCGGCCCCGCGGAGCACGAGCACCGAGACGCCCTCGGCCGCGGCGGCATCGTCGAGCGCGCCCATGAGCGCCTCCATGAGCGGGCCGTTCAAGGCGTTGAGCGCCTTCGACCGGTTCATGGTGAGCCGGCGGACGGACCCAACATCCTCGACGAGCAGGACGGGCTCGGCGGCGTCGTTCGTCATGGGTTTCCCCCTCATCCGGTCGGATGGCCGCATCTTACACAGGGCCTTGAACGGTCCTTCAAGCACGCGGCGTCACGCCGGATCCCGCGTCCCGAGTGCCTGCTGGTGGCACCACCCTGGGTTGCGCACACCTCGACTGAGTGCTATTCAACGGTTTCGTACAGCGGTTCAAACCGTCGGGGGATCGGAAGGGGAAGGCGCATGCCAGAGCCGCGCGAGCACCTGTTGAGGCGTCGGGGTCCGACCAGTCAGCTCAGCCGTCGCAGGTTCCTCCAGTC
>JBLNAW010000137.1:0-8577 GCA_050259555.1 Solirubrobacterales bacterium | reverse complement strand
GCAGCAGCGGCGGCAGCACCGGCCGCGGCCGCGGCGGCTTCGCCCCTTCCGGCCGCGAGTCCCGCACCTGCGCCGGTGCCAGCAGCGCAAGCGCCGGGAGACGGGGGAGCCGACGGAGCGGCGCCTGAAGTCGCCGCGAGCCCCGTCGCCACGGAGTCAGCCGCCGCGCCGTCGGCACCTGCCGGCGAGCGCAAGGAGGTCCCGATCGACCAGGAGACCTTCGACCGCGTCCTCGCCGAGCTGCTCGAGAAGGGGACCACCCGCCGCGTCGCCGAGGGGCAGGCCCGGCGCGCGGCCATGATCGCCGCGCGGAAGAAGGCCGGGGCCTAGGCCCCGCCGCATGGGGTCCGCGGCGGTCGACTGGTCCATGGGCTCGAGGGCCGCGGCCCTCATCGACTGGGACACCGCGCACCAGGCGGGTCGGCGCCTCGCCGGCCCCGGCCCGCAGACCGCCGCCGCCGACCGAGCCCGTCTCCGCGAGGACCTGGCCGAGCTCGTCCCTCGCGCCGAGTCGCTCGTCTCCGAGTTCACGCGGCTGCGGATCGACGGGCCCCGCTCGCGTCCGTGGGTGATGTCGCGCGGTGACTGGATCGGCGCGAACCTCGGCGGCCTGCAGCGGCTGCTCGAGCCGCTCGCGCGACGTCTCGTCCCCGAGGGCGCCCCGCGCTCGAACCTGCGGCGCAAGACGCTCGGCGCGCAGATCGGGGGGCTCCTCGGCTACGTCTCGAAGAAGGTGCTCGGTCAGTACGACGCCTTCCTGCCGCCCGACGACGAGGGGCTGATCTACTTCGTCGGCCCGAACGTCGTCGAGGCCGAGCGCCGGTTCTCGCTCCCGCCGAGGGACTTCCGACTGTGGATCTCGCTGCACGAGAGCACCCACCGCTTGCAGTTCGGCGCGACGCCGTGGCTGCGCGGCTACCTCCAGGGCAGGATCGACGGCTACCTCGGCACCGTGCAGGTGGACACGAAGCAGCTCCTCGAGCAGCTCCGGCGCGCGATCGACGAGATCCGGGCCGGCACCTCGCCGAAGGGACTGAACGGCGTGATGCTCCTGCTCACGCCGGAGCAGCGCGAGCTCTTCAAGACCATGCAGGCGATGATGTCGCTGCTCGAGGGTCACGCCTCGTGGGTCATGAACGAGGTGGGCACGACGACGATCCCGGATCTCGAGCGGATGCGCCGGAGCCTGAAGCAGCGACGCCAGGTCGGCGGGATGGAGAAGACGCTGCAGCGCGCGATCGGGTTCGACCAGAAGGTGCGCCAGTACGACGCCGGCGAGGCCTTCGTGCGGGGCGTCGTCGAGCGGGTCGGCGTCGAGGGTCTCAACCGCGTCTGGGAGCGTGAGGAGCACCTGCCGACGCTCGACGAGATCGGACAGCCCGAGCGCTGGATCGCGAGGATCTCGGAGGGGCGATGATCCGGCCGCCGGCCGTCGCCCGCGTCCTCGAGCGGGTCACGGCCACATCCCGGGAGCACGAGCTGTTCCTGCCGGGTGAGAGCGCGATCGTCGCCGTCTCGGGAGGCCCCGACTCGGTCTGCCTCCTCCACGTGCTCCATGCGCTTCGCCGTCTCCTGAAGGTCCGGCTCGAGGTGGTTCACGTCGATCACGGACTCCGCGAGGGCTCGGCCGACGACGCCGCGTACGTCCGCCGGCTCTGCGTTCGGCTGAAGGTGCCATTCCATCTCCGCCAGGCGGAGGGCAGGCCTCCGCGCGGCGCATCGGTCGAGGCGTGGGCGCGGGCGGAGCGGCATCGCGCGTTCGATGATGTTCGGCGCGGGTCCGGCGCCCGGCACGTGGCGCTCGCCCACACGCTCGACGATCAGGCCGAGACCGTGCTCCTCGCGGTCCTCACCGGTCGAGGGCTCGACGCGGTGAGCGGGATGAAGCCGGTGGCCGGCCCCTTCGTCCGCCCGCTCCTCGAGGTGACCCGCGCCGAGACCGAGGCCTGCTGCCGTGCCCTCCACCTCCGGCCTCGGGTGGATCCGACGAACGCCGACCCGCGCTTCCTGCGGAACGCGCTGCGGCTCCGCGGGATCCCCGCGCTCGAGCGCGCGCTGCGGCGCCCGGTGCGCGAGCCGCTCGCGCAGACGGCCGGACTCCTGCGCGAGGACGCGGACGACCTCGCGCGCCGAGCGCTCCTCGCGTTCCCCGACGTCGTCGAGGAGACCGAGGGCGGTGTCGACCTGCGTGCCGTCGGCCTCGTCGGACTGACGAGAGCGGTCGCCGGTCGCGTCGTGCGGCTCGCGCTGCTGCGCTGCAACTCGCTCGCGACGCGCGAGGACGTGGATGCGGTCCTGGATCTCGCGGCGGGCCGGCCCGGTCGGCGGCGCGACCTCTCACGCGGTTTGAAGGCCGATCGGGGCAAGGAGTATGTTTCGGTCTCTCGCACTTCCCCCGAGAGCCGGGTGTGAAGGGGGGCGAGATGGAAGGCCGGTCCGCACTGTCCGATCCGAACGAGGTCGCGATCCATCCCTCGGTGCCCGTGCTCGAGCGCGACATCGAACGTGTGCTCATCACCGAGCCCGAGATCCAGGACATGCTGCGGCACCTGGGCGACGAGATCACTCGCGACTACGAGGGTCGGGACCTGCTCCTGGTCGGCGTGCTGAAGGGCGCCTTCGTGATGATGGCTGACCTGTCGCGGTACGTGCGCCTGCCGGTCGAGATGGACTTCATGGCCGTCGCGTCCTACGGCGCGGCCACGAAGACCTCCGGCGTCGTGCGGATCCTGAAGGACCTCGATCACGATCTCGAGGGTCGCGACGTCCTGCTCGTCGAGGACATCGTCGACTCGGGCCTCACCCTCAACTACCTCCTCAAGAACCTGCGCGGGCGCCGACCCGCCAGCCTCGAGGTCTGTGCGCTCCTCAAGAAGACCGGCATCCAGCGGGTCGAGATCGACGTCCGCTACTGCGGCTTCGAGATCCCGCCGGACTTCGTGGTTGGCTACGGCCTGGACTTCGCCGAGAAGTACCGGAACCTCCCGTACATCGGCACGCTCCGGCCCGAGGCCTACCGCGACGCCCACTGAGCGGGAACCCCGCTCGGCTCCGAGCCGTCCGAGGGGCGTGCGGCGTCCCCTCACCGTCCTCGCGCTCGCGATCTCGGTCCTGTCGCTCGCGTCCTGCGGCCAGGACGCATCCGGTATGAAGGCCGAGACCGGCGTGCGCGGGGTCGTGCTGGCCGGCCCGCAGTGCCCCGTCGAGCAGGCGGGCTCACCCTGTCCCGATGAGCCGATGACGAACGTCGAGGTTCAAGCGACCACCCGCGGTTCCGTCGTCGCGACGGCGCGGACCGATGCCGAGGGTCGGTTCGAGCTCCCGCTCGAGCCGGGCGACTACGTGATCGAGGCCGTGCTCCCGGCCGGCCCTCCGAGCGCGAAGCCGACGAGCGTCACCGTGCCGTCGCACGGGTTCGCGCAGGTCACGGTGCTCGTCGACACCGGTATCCGCTGACGGGGGGACCCGCCGGGCGAGGTCCCTGTGCTAGCATCGCGCAGGGCCCGGTGCGCGGATGCGCACCTCGGGCCCTGAAGCATCTCCGCAGGTCGGAACGCCGAAAGGAGCCCCACTGAGCCCGCCCGAGTCGCCGCTCCGCCGGGTCTTGCGCGGCCCCGCGCTCTACCTGCTCATCGTGCTGCTCGGCCTCTGGCTGTTCCTCGCGGTCGCGAGCCGCAAGGAGCCCGGGCTCGACCTCACGTACAGCCAGTTCCAGGGGCACGTTGCCGCGGGCGACGTCCGAACGGCGACGTTCCTCGAGGGCGACGGCACGATCCAGGGTGAGCTCACCGACGGCAAGACCTACACCGTCGCGTACCCATCGCTGGCGCAGGATGCGATCGCCAAGCAACTGAGTGAGAACAACGTCGAGATCGACGTCGACCCGCAGAAGGGCTCGGCCTTCGTCGGGTTCCTGTTCCAGCTCATCCCCGTGATCATCATCGTCGCGGCGTTCCTGTGGATCATGAACCAGTCACAGGGCGGCGGCGGGCGCGTGATGCAGTTCGGGAAGGCCCGCGCGAAGCAGGTGACGAAGGACCAGCCGAAGACGACGTTCGCCGACGTCGCCGGCGTCGACGAGGCGATCGAGGAGCTCCAGGAGGTCAAGGAGTACCTCCAGAACCCCGGGAAGTTCCAGGCGATGGGAGCGAAGATCCCGCGCGGCGTCCTCCTGTTCGGCCCGCCGGGAACCGGCAAGACGCTCCTCGCGAGGGCGGTCGCCGGCGAGGCCGGCGTGCCCTTCTACTCGATCAGCGGATCGGACTTCGTCGAGATGTTCGTCGGGGTCGGCGCCGCGCGCGTGCGCGATCTGTTCGAACAGGCGAAGCAGAACGCGCCGGCCATCGTGTTCATCGACGAGATCGACGCCGTCGGGCGGCATCGCGGGGCCGGTCTCGGCGGCGGTCACGACGAGCGCGAGCAGACGTTGAACCAGCTCCTCGTCGAGATGGACGGGTTCGATCAGCGCACGACCGTGATCCTCATGGCCGCGACGAACCGGCCCGACATCCTGGACCCGGCGCTCCTTCGGCCCGGTCGGTTCGACCGCCACGTCACGATCGACCGCCCCGACCTCGAGGGCCGCAAGGCGATCCTTCGGGTGCATGCGAAGGGCAAGCCCTGGGACCAGGGGATCGATCTCGACGTGATCGCGCGGCGGACGCCGGGGTTCACGGGGGCCGACCTCGCGAACGTGATCAACGAGGGCGCGCTCCTGGCCGCACGGTGGAGCAAGAAGGCGATCGGCATGAAGGAGGTCGAGGAGGCCATCGACCGTGTGATGGCCGGCCCCGAGCGCAAGACCCGTGCGATGAGCGAGCGCGAGAAGCGGATGATCGCCTACCACGAGGGTGGTCATGCCCTCGTCGCCCACGTCCTCCCGAACACCGACCCGGTCCACAAGATCAGCGTGATCCCGCGCGGTCGGGCGCTCGGCTACACGCTCACGCTCCCCGAGCAGGACAAGTTCCTCGCCACCCGCGAGGAGCTGATCGACGAGCTCGCGATGCTCCTCGGCGGGCGCGTCGCGGAGGAGCTCACGGTCGGTGACATCACGACGGGAGCCGCGAACGACATCGAGCGCGCGACGAAGGTCGCGAAGCAGATGGTGACCGAGTACGGGATGTCCGACACCATCGGGCCCCTCACCCTCGGGCAGAAGCAACACGAGGTCTTCCTCGGCCGCGACTACACGGCGCAGCCGGACTACTCGGATCAGGTCGCCTTCGAGATCGACTCGGAGATCCGTCGCCTCATCGACGAGGCGCACGACGAGGCGCTCGAGATCCTCCAGGACCTCCGTGGCAAGCTCGAGGAGCTCGCGCAGATCCTCGTCGAGCGCGAGACGATGGAGCGCGAGGACGTCGAGCGCTTCCTCGCCGAGATCCCGAAGCGTCCGCAGCGCGACCAGGCGGTCCGCGGCGCCGGCCTCGCGATCAGCCGCCGGGCCGTGCAGGCGCGGCCGAACGGCGGATCCGGGGGCACGATCTCGCCGAACCCCGTCGGATAGGCTCTCGCGCATGAGCGAGCGCTGGGCGAGCTTCGACTGCTACGGCACGCTCATCGACTGGATGGGAGGGATCCGCGACGCGCTCGCGGACCTGTGGCCCGAGCACGACGCCGAGCTGCTCCTTTCCTCGTACCACGAGGTCGAGCCCGAGGTGCAGCACGGTCGCGCGATCCCGTACCGGCAGGTGCTCGCCGAGTCGCTCGCACGCGTCGCGCACCGCGAGGGACTCGAGCTCGAGGACGAGGACGGCGAGTCCCTCGGCGACTCGCTGCCGAACTGGCCGCCTTTCGCGGAGGCGCCGGGCGCGCTCGCCGAGCTCCGTGCCCGGGGCTGGCGGCTGGCGATCCTGTCGAACACGGATCCGGACCTGCTCGACGGGTCGCTCGAGGCGATCGGCGTTCCCGTGGACCTCCGCATCACGGCGGCCGAGGCGGGCTCGTACAAGCCGGCGCCCGGGCACTGGGAGCGCTTCTTCGAGCGGAGCGGCGCCGAGCGGACGCGCCACGTCCACGTCGCGGCCTCGCTCTTCCACGACATCGCACCGAGCCGCGACCTCGGGCTCACCGCCGTGTGGATCAACCGTCTCGGCGAGACCTCCGACCTCCCGCGAGCCGCGGAGCTCGGCGACCTCACCGCCCTTCCCGAGACCCTCGAGGAGCTGGTGCCGGCATGAGCGTGGACCGTGAGAAGGTCGAGCGGGCGATCCGTCTCCTCCTCGAGGGGATCGGCGAGGACCCCGACCGCGACGGCGTGAAGGACACGCCTCGGCGCGTCGCCGAGATGTACGAGGAGGTCCTCGGCGGCATCGGCGTCGATCCCACGCCGATCGTCACCGTCGTTCCCGGCGCCGACTTCGACGAGATGATCATGGTCAAGGACATCCCGCTCACGGCCCTGTGCGAGCACCACATGCTGCCCTTCAACGGGAGGGCGCACGTCGCGTACATCCCGAACAAGGACGGGCGGATCACCGGCCTGTCGAAGATCGCGCGCGTCGTCGACATCCTCGCGAAACGGCTCCAGGTGCAGGAGCGCCTCACGACCCAGATCGCCGATGTGATCGACGAGGCGCTCGCGCCTCGCGGTGTGTTCGTCGTGATCGAGGCCGAGCACCTGTGCATGACGATGCGCGGGGTGAAGAAGCCGGGCTCGCTCACGGTGACCTCGACCGTCCGAGGGCTGTTCCGCTCGGACGAGCGGACCCGCCAGGAGGCCATCAGCCTCATCGGCAGGTAACGGTCCGGCCCGCCCTGCGCCGCCGGACTACGATGGGCTCGATGGCCGACGAGCTGCACTGGCACGCCGCCGGGCGGGTGCTCGACTGCTCCGAGCGGACGCTCGTGATGGGTGTCCTGAACGTCACGCCCGATTCGTTCTCCGACGGCGGCCGGTTCCTCGATGCGGACGCGGCGGTCGATCACGCGCTCGTCCTGGTGGCCGACGGCGCCGACGTCGTCGACATCGGCGGCGAGTCCACGCGGCCGGGCTCGGAACCGGTGACGGTGGAAGAGGAGCGTGCGCGCGTGGTTCCGGTGATCGAGCGTCTCGCGGCCGCGCACCCGGCCCTCCCCGTCTCGATCGACACCCGGAAGCCCGAGGTCGCGGAGGCCGCCCTCGCCGCCGGCGCGTGCATCGTGAACGACGTGTCCGGCGGGCGTTCGGCAGGCATGTTCGACGTCGTCCGCGAGGCCGGCGCCGGCATGGTCCTGATGCACATGCTCGGAGAGCCGAAGACGATGCAGGAGGCTCCCCGTTATCACGACGTGGTCGCCGACGTGAAGGAGTACCTGCGGGAGCGGATCGGGGCGGCGGAGTTCGCCGGGATCCCGGCCGAGTCGCTCTGCATCGATCCGGGTATCGGCTTCGGGAAGAACCTCGAGCACAACCTCGAGCTGCTCCGCGGGCTCGGCGCGCTCACCGACCTCGGGCGACCACTGCTGGTCGGACCGTCCCGGAAGCGCTTCATCGGCACGATCCTCGACCTGCCCGAGGACGAGCGGGTCGAGGGCACGGCGGGCGCCGTCGCATGGGCGGTGGCACAGGGCGCGAACCTCGTGCGGGTGCACGACGTGAAGCAGATCGTGCGGGTCGTCCGTGTGGTGGATGCGATCGTGCGGGCGGAGGCGTGAGCCGGGTCGAGAAGCAACGCCTCCGCGTCTCGGCGGGCGAGATCGCGTACCTCGAGCTCGGCGACCCGGACGACCCCCCCGTCGTCTTCCTCCACGGGTTCCCGACGTCGTCCTACCTGTGGCGCCATATCGCACCGCTGTTCGCGCCGTGGATGCGGGTGGTCGTGCCCGACCTGCTCGGCGCCGGCGACTCCGACAAGCCCCCCGGCGCGCCCCTCGGCCTCGAGGCCCAGGCGGGGTACGTGCGCGAGCTGCTCGGCGGCCTCGGCATCGAGTCGTTCGCCGTGGTTGGGCACGGGTTCGGCGGCGGCATCGCGCAGCGGCTCGCCCTCGACGGCGGCGCCGGCGGGATGGTGCTCGTTGACTCGGCCGCGTTCGACGCGTGGCCCGGCCTGCCGACGCGTGAGGCGCAGTCGCAGGCGCCGGTGTCGGGCGACGCGCTCGCCGCGGCGATGATCCGCACCGCGCTGGAGCTCGGCATCCGCCACCTCGAGCGCCTCACCGACGAGGACGTCGCCGAGTACCAGCGTCCCTTCCGAGGCGGGGAGGGGAGCGCGGCGTGCTTCCGGTTCCTGCGAGCGCTCGACGGCGTCGGGCTCGCGGGGATCGAGCCCGATCTCGCTCACCTCCAGATCCCGACGCTCGTCCTGTGGGGTGAGGAGGACCCGTTCCATCCGGCCGAGCTCGCCGAGCGGCTCGGAGAGGCGCTGCCGATGGCCTCGGTCGCGCTCCTCCCGGGGTGCGCGCACTTCCTGCCCGAGGAGGCTCCGGAGACGATCGGGCCGTTGATCTTCGAGTACCTGCGGTCGCGCTACCTGGGCGCGCCGCACACGCACGCGGGTGGCCCGGTCGTGGTCGAGCTCGGGATGCGCCCGCAGGAGGAGGAGGGCACGTGAGCACCAGACTGTTCCTCACGGGGATCGGAGCGGTGGGTCGGCA
>JBLNAW010000136.1:0-2587 GCA_050259555.1 Solirubrobacterales bacterium | reverse complement strand
GGCGGTCGCTCGGAAGTCGCGCTCGCGGGTCTCCGGTTCGCCGGGGTCCATAACTCGGGAGTATGGCCCGAAGCGCTACCCGGGATCGGGGCAGGTGAAGCCCGACTGCCAGAGCCACGGTCGCGGATCCGCTCGCACGGCGGAACCGCTCGCGAGCAGTTCACCCACGGTGGTCACCTCGAAGCCGCGGGCCCGGAGCAGCGGGAGCAACAGACGGAGCGCCTGCATCGCGCGATCGCGCTCGGGACCGACACCGGCATCGTGTGCGAGCAGGATGTCCCCGGCCCGGATCTGGCCCGAGATCGTCGCCGCAGCGTCCCGGGGCTCGAGACCGAGCTCGCCCACGAAGTGGTCGATCGCGACCGACCAGTGGATCGGCATCATCCCGGCCTGCCAGAGACCCGCGAAGGTGTCCGCGCGCGCCTCCCCGAACGGGGCTCGGACGAGCGTCGGTCCCCCATCCAGCGGAAGGACGGTCTGGGTCCGACGGAACTCGCCGAGCGCCGCCACCTCGGACAGCTCCGACAGGCGTGGGTGAGACCAGGTGTGGTTCCCGAGCTCGTTCCCGGAGGCGACGATGTCGCCGAGGAGTGACGGCTCGAGCGCGGCGCGCTCACCGAGCACGAAGAACGTCGCTCGAGCGCCCTGCGCGCCGAGGAGCTCGAGCACGGCGGGCGTACGGCCGGGATCGGGTCCGTCGTCGAACGACAGCGCGACCACCATCCGAGTCGTGTCCACCCTGCAGATCGGCTCGACGCCTCGGTAGCTCCGGAGATGCAGCGTGTGGACGGACTGCACGGTGGCGGCGCCGGCCAGGAGAAGGATGAGCGGAACGGCGATGACGCGGCTACGCCACACGGCGGCCGCCGCCAAGTCGGTCGGCAAGGTGCACGGGAACACCCGTGGCCGAGTCGCGATCGATCCGCAACTTCATCCCCGCAGCTCCTCGAGCGTCTCGCATCGCCACCGTACGCCAGGACGCCGGTCGCGGCTGAGCTGCGGTTTCGGGTACCCTGAGGCCCCATGTCCCGCGAAGCCACGTTCCTGCTGGCCCTGGGCCTGCTGATCGCCGCGGCGGGGTTCGTCTCCGCGAGCGGCTGGATCCTGTTCGTCCGCGACCGGCACGCCGGGCGTGCCGCCCACCCCCATCACGAGGCCGCCGAGGAGCAGTAGATGCTCGAGCTCCTCGACCTCCGGACCCGGAGGGAGCGGCTCGAGCCCCGACGCCTCGAGATCGATCCCTCCGTGGAGCAGACCGTGCGCGAGATCGTCGCGCGCGTCCGTGCTGAGGGCGACGCCGCCCTCCTCGACCTCTCGCTGCGCTTCGACGGCGCCGACCTGCGCGAGCGCGGCCTCCTCGTCACGCCCGCCGAGTTCGCGCAAGCCGAGGCGATCGTTCCCGCCGAGCTGAAGGCCGCGATCGACGCACTCGTCGAGCGGCTCGAGGACCTCCACCGACGTCAGCTCCCGCTCGAGTGGGTCGGCGAGCGCGAGGGCGTCCGCTTCGGCGAGCTCGTGAAGCCGATCCGCGCCGCAGGCTGCTACGTGCCGGGCGGACGCGCCGTGTACCCCTCCTCCGTCGCGATGACCGTCGTGCCGGCCGTCGTCGCCGGGGTCGAGGAGGTCGTCGTCGCGACGCCTCCCTCGAGCGACGGCTCGGTGCACGGAGCGGTGCTCTACGCCGCGGTCCGCGCGGGCGCGGCGCGCGTGGTGAAGGTCGGGGGTGCTCAGGCGATCGTGGCGCTCGCCTACGGGACGGACTCGGTGCCGGCGGTCGACAAGGTCGTCGGGCCCGGGAGCGCGTACGTGACCGAGGCGAAGCGCCAGCTGAACGGCGTGATCGGCATCGACTCGCTCGCCGGTCCGAGCGAGCTCGTGCTGATCGCCGACGCGAGCGCCGATCCCGCGTTCCTGGCGGCCGACCTCGTCGCGCAGGCCGAGCACGACCCGGACGCCTCCGCCGTCTTCGTCACACCCGACGAGGACCTGCTGCAAGCCACGTTGCAGGAACTCAAGGCCGAGGTCGCGCGCGCGGGCCGGCGCGAGATCGTCGAGCGGGCCCTCGCCACGCACGGGCGCGCGGTGCTCGTGGCCGACCTCGACCATGCCGTCGAGGTCGCGAACGACCTCGCGCCCGAGCACCTGCAGATCGTCATTGAGGACCCGCGCGCGCTCGCCGTGAAGATCCGGAGCGCCGGCGCGATCTTCCTCGGCGGGTTCACACCGGTGCCGTTCGGCGACTACGGGGTCGCCTCGAACCACGTGCTGCCGACCTCGGGCACGGCGCGGTTCTCGAGCGGCCTGCGCACAGCCGACTTCGTCACCGTCTCGAGCGTCGTCGAGATGACCGAGGCCGCGGCGGCCGCTCTCGCGCCCGAGGTCGCCGAGATCGCGCGCGCGGAGGGCCTCGTCGGCCACGCCCGTGCCGCGACCATCCGCGCCGAGCGCGTCATCACGAAGGAGCCCGCCCCATGACCCGCCCACAGCCTCGACCCGGCCTCCGCGACATCGAGCCGTACGCCGCGCCGCAGCTCGACGTGAAGGTTCGCCTGAACACGAACGAGTGCCCCTACCCGCTGCCCGAGGC
>JBLNAW010000135.1:0-5303 GCA_050259555.1 Solirubrobacterales bacterium | reverse complement strand
GAACCGAGGGTCGAAACCCGCGCGCGCCATCGCCTCCTGGAGGATCGCGAGGTTCCGGCGCTCGGGCAGTCGGGTACCGGGCTTCGGGCCGCCCTGCACCACGAGGTACTGCCCCCATTCGCGAGCGAGCTCCTGCGCCCGGTCGCGCGAGCGCTGGCCGCTGAGCAGACCGGCCAGGATCTCGGCGAGCAGCCGGTAGTCGCTGCCCTCGGGCTCCTCGCGCACGGTGACCGCGAACAGCGTCTGCGGGCGCCCGACCGTCGATCCCTTGCGCACCTCGCTCGCGACGAGCCCGACCTCCTCGAGCCGCCGGAGGTGCGGCCGCAGCGTGTTCGGGTGCAGGGACAGGCGTGCCGACAGCTCGCGCACCGAGACCGGACGGCCCGACAGGCGCAGGAACCGGTAGAGGCGGAAGCGCGTGTCGTCGGCGAGCGCCTTGTGGACCTCGAGCGGGGTCGGCTCACGCCCGGGCATCGACGGCTCCGCGGACCCGCCGTACCATGGATGGGAACCAGACGGTTCGCACGGTCCTAATCTTGCATATCCCGAAGGAGCACGCCCAGTGGTGACCGAAGCCCAGGTTCGCGACGCACTCCGCACCGTCCTCGACCCCGAGATCGGCCGTCCGATCGAGGATCTCGGCATGCTGAAGGGCATCGAGGTCGAGGGCGATCTCGTCCGCGTCTACGTCCTCCTCACGATCGCGGGTTGCCCGCTCCAAGATCGCATCACCGGCGATGTGAAGGCGGCGCTCGCGCCCCTCGGCGTCGAGCGCGTGGACGTCGCGATGGCCCCGATGAGCGAGCAGCAGCGGGCCGAGCTCGTGGGCAAGCTCCGCGGTCCCGGGGCGGCGACGGGGCCGCCGCAGCAGCGGACGTTCTTCACCGACGGGTCGACGAGCGTCATCGCGATCGCATCGGGCAAGGGCGGCGTCGGCAAGTCGAGCGTGACGGTGAACCTCGCGATCGCGCTCGCGGCCGAGGGCCACCGCGTGGGGATCCTCGACGCGGACGTGTGGGGGTTCTCGATCCCGCGGATGATGGGCGTGTCGGGACAACCGGTCGGGTTCAACGACATGATCCTGCCGCTCGAGTCCCATGGCGTGAAGGTGATCTCGATGGGGTTCTTCGTGCCCGAGGAGACACCGGTCATCTGGCGCGGACCCATGCTGCACAAGGCGATCGAGCAGTTCCTCGGCGACGTGTACTGGGGCGACCTCGACTTCTTGCTCGTCGACCTCCCGCCGGGGACGGGCGATGTCTCGATCAGCCTCGCCTCGTTCCTCCCCGGCGCCGCGATGCTCGTCGTCACGACGCCGCAGGAGGCCGCCCGTCGCGTGGCCGAGCGCGCCGGCAAGATGGCCGAGCGCACGAACCTGCGCCCGATCGGCGTCATCGAGAACATGTCGAGCTTCGTGTGTCCGCACTGCGGCGAGCAGACGCGGATCTTCGGCGAGGGCGGCGGACGCGAGGCCGCCGAGACCCTCGGCGTCCCCCTCATGGGCGAGGTCCCGCTCACCGTCGCGCTCCGCGAGGGCGGCGACTCGGGGACACCGATCGTGGTCTCGGACCCGGATTCGCTCGCGGGGCTCGCGTTCCGGGAGGCCGCTCGGCAGATCGCCCAGGCGACGAAGAGCAAGGTGGGCCGTCCACTGACGCTGCTCGCCGGGCCGGGTGCCGCCGCCGGCCACGCGCACGCGCACTAGGGCTCCGCGTCCTCCACGGCGTCGGCGGGCTCTTCAGGGTGCACCGGCGTTCGGGGCAGTGAGCGAGCCCGGAGCGCCCACACCGCCAGGGTGATCAGCGACAGGATCGACACCGTCAGCCCGGTCCACTGGCTCCCCGTCATGCCGAAGATCCGCTTGTCCACGCGCAGGAAGTCCTCGAGCACTCGGGTCGCCCCGTACCAGGCTCCGAACGTGAGGGTGAGCACGCCGAGGCGCCGGGGCTTGCGCGAGATCAGGTAGAGCGTGATGAACAGGAGGGTCGCGAGGAACATGTCGTACAGCGCGGTCTGGTGGACCCCGGTCCCGGACCCGAGCAGCTGGCCGGTCGGGGCGAAGAGCTTCGCGCCGGTCCTCGTGAGCTCCAGGGTCTTGCCGCCCTGGAGGACCGCCGTGCACGTGTCGGCGACGCAGCTGAAGCCGGGGAGCTTGCCGCCGCCGTACTGCCACGCGAGCGGCCAGCTCGTCGGCTTGCCGAGATGGTCGCCGATGATGAGATCGCCGATCCGTCCGAACGCGATGCCGAACGCGAGCCCCATGACCGCGCCGTCGACGACCTGGAAGAACGAGTAGCCGAACCGACGGATGTTCGGGATGTTGAGGAGAACCGCCCCGGCGATACCGCCGAGCAGGCTGATGCCGCCCTCCCACACCTTGAACGCCTCGAGCGGCCCGTCCAGTTCGGACCAGTGACCGATCACCCAGAACAGGCGCGCGCCGATGATCGCGCCGACGATCACCCAGAACAGCATCGTGTTGATATGGTCGACGCTCACACCTCGCTTGGGGCCCTCGACGCTCCAGATCCACGCGCCGAACAGGACACCGATCGCGATGCCGAGGCCGTGCGGCGAGATCGCGAAGTCCCCGAACAGGTGCATGCGGTCCAGGACCGGCCACCCGATCACACCGAGGAGTGGGCTCACGGCGGCGAGTCTACCGGCCGTCGAACCCGACGGCGGTCGCGACCGCGCGTCCGAGGAGCAGCCCTCCGGCCACGTCCGCCGGGTAGTGGACCCCGACCACGACGCGCGAGAGCCCGACCGCGCCGGCGAGCCCGGTGAGGGCACCCCGCACGATCCGCGGCACCCCGCTCTCCCGTCCCACCGTGTCGACGAACGCGAGGAGGACGGCGGGGTGACTGCTCGGCCACGAGGAGGCCCTCGGCGGGACGACGAGCAGCCGGGTGCCCTCGGTGTCGGTCTGGTACGGGCGCGGGCGCTCGATGAGCTTCTTCAGTCCCTGACCGGCGAGCCAGGCGATCCCCGCCGCCGCGATCCCCTTCACGGCCGCACGGCGCCGGCCCGAGGCCGCGAGCACCAACGCTCCGCCGACCGACGCCCAGATCGAGCCGAACTCGGTGATCGCCGAGGCGGCACGGTCGACGCGCGGATCCGCGACGCCGTTCAGGGCTCGGAAGGCACGCTCGTCGGCGTCCTTGGCTCGGCCGCTCGAGACCGCGATCCCGACCGCGAGCGCGGTCCCCCCGAGCCCGAGCACCCGCGCGACCCGTCGCACGCTCATGGTCGCCCACTCTATGCGAGTTGTGCGACGATGCGGCGGGACGACGAGGGAGGTGGCCACCGTGCGACGGGAGGACGAGTTCGATCCGGGCCAGGAGGGGTCGGGTCGGCAACCGATCGGACCCGAGGTCGTCCCCTCGAGCGGCGTGAGCGCGAAACGGATCGTCGCGGGCATCGTGATCCTCGTGCTCGTGGTCTTCGCGATCGCGAACTTCCAGCGCGTCGAGGTCAACTTCCTGCTCTTCACGACGAGGGCCCGGGTCGTCACCGTCATCGTCGTCGCGGCGCTGCTCGGGTTCGTCGCCGGATGGTTCGTCGGACGCCCGAGCCGCGCCGAGCGCAAGGCGATGGAGCGAGGGCTGAAGGACTAGCCCGAGCGCTCGATCTCGCGCTTCTGCGCGATCGTGCCGTGGCGCAGCGCGAGCTGGGCGCCGCCGAGGAGCCGGAGGCTCCGAGCCGCGAAGTCGCCGAGCGCCCCACCGCGGAAGTGGTAGTCCACGACGTGCTTCAGTAGGCTTCGCTCCCCCGGGAGCGGCTCGACCGTCGTCGTGACGACGGCATCGAGCAGTCCCGTGAGCCGGATCACCGAGCGATGGGGCGGCTCGAACTCGAGCACCTCCGCGTCCACCCGCCCGCGGACCGCCATGAACCGCATCACGGTCGCGTACCGCGCCCCCCGCGAGAGGCCGGCGGCCGGAACCCCTTCGACCGACTCGACGTGGCGGTCCCAGTGGGAGAGCTTGCGCGGGTCCCCGACGACGGCCCAGACGCGCTCGGGGGGTGCCTCGACCTCGGCGAGGACCTCGACTACGCTCACGCGACCGCCACCGTCCCGCTCGACCAGCCCCGCCACCACACCAGCTGCTCGGCGCGCAGACGTACGACGGCGGCCCCGCGCTCGGCGCCGGAGGCTCGCGCGACGCGCGTCGCGGACGCCGCGCCGGAGACGAGCGCCTCGGCGATCGCGACCTCACCCGAGCCCCGGAGCATCGCGCCGGTCATATTCCTCGCCCGCCACCACGACGAGCGGTCGATCGCGAGCGCCGCGCGCACCCGCGTCTGCGACAGGCTCGCGAGGCCGAGCGTCTCGCGCGACGTCGCCGCATACAGGCTCCCGCCGTCCGTGACCCACGAGACGGGCAGCACCACCGGCCCCCCGTCGCCCTCGAGCGCGAGGGCTCCCTCACCACGGTCCCCGAGCGGCCCTCGGACGTCCTCGGGGAGCGCCTCGAGCACCGGGGGGACGGTGCGGGCGGCGCGGAACCTCGCGATCGAGACCAGCCCGCGAGGCCACTCGCCGAACGTCTCGGCCACGCCGCCGGGACCCACGATCGCGAGCCGCTCGATCTCGATCGCGGTGAAGACGCGGCCCGGCGGCGTCCAGGAGAGCGGCACGTGGCGCGCGTCCACGGCGTACCCCGCGAAGAACCGCGCGTTCTTCCTCGTGAAGCGCGTCGCGGCGACCGTGAGGGCCGGCGCCTCGAGGAGGTCACGCACCCACGAGTCGACCTCGAGGAGGTCGAAGGTCCGGACCGAGCCCGTGAAGACCACGGCGACGTCGTCCGAGCGCACGAGTCCCGCGACGGCCGGCTCGAGCCGCCACGCGCGCGCCTTCACCGACCCGCGCGAGGTCGTCACCCACACCCGGTCGTCCGCCAGCACGAAGACCGTCGGCGTCACGTGCGGGCCGTGGCGCGTGGTCGCGGCCAGGGAGCAGAAGGCTCCGCGCTCGAGCACGGCCCGCGCATCGCTCGGCAGCGGGCCGATCACGCAGCCACCCCGACCGGCGTCTCGAGCGGAGGGCGCGCGAGCATGAGGACCGTCCACACCACGTGACACGAGAGGCCGGCCACCACCCCGCCCGACCAGACGGCGAGCCCCACCCAGACCGCGCCGCCAACCATCGACCCCGCGACGATCGCGAGGTTGCGGCTCGGCAGGTTCGCCGCGACGAAGGCGGCCCAGGCGCCGGCCGCCGCGAGGACCGTCGAGTCGAGCCGCTCGCGCAGCCCCGGGAGGAACAGACCTCGCCAGAACAGCTCCTCACCGGGCACCAT
>JBLNAW010000134.1:0-6877 GCA_050259555.1 Solirubrobacterales bacterium | reverse complement strand
CGACCTCGACCTCCTGGCGGTGACCCGCCCGGAGCTGCTCGAGCGTGTTCCCCGAGAGCTTGCCGTATCCGGGGAACGATCCGACGTCGTAGTAGACGGTCCCGTCGACCTCGTAGGCGTGACCGTTCGCCACGAGCCGCTCGGTGAGGTCGAGCATCTCGGAGATGTGCTCCGTGGCCTTCGGGTACACGTCGGCCCGCTTCAGGCCGAGCTTCGCCGTGTCGTCGAGGAATGCCTGCGTGTACTTCTGGGCGATCTCGAGCGGCGTGAGGCCCTCGTCGGCGACGGCGATGTCCATCCGGTCACGGCCCGCGTCGGAGGTGTCGTCGGTCATGTGTCCGACGTCGGTGATGTTGAGGACCTGCGTCACGCGGTAGCCCTCGAACTCGAGCCCCCGCCGGACAAGGTCCGCGAGCAGGAACGTCCGCAGGTTGCCGATGTGCGCGTACCGGTAGACCGTCGGCCCGCAGGTGTACATGCGGACGTGCCGGTCGTCCACGGGGACGACCTCGTCCAGCCGACGGGTGAGGGTGTTGTACAGGCGCACGGCTCGATGAGTCTAACCGCGGGGCACGTGCCGGCCTTCCCGGACCCGGAGCCTCAGTCGTCTCGATCGGGGCGCGGCGGCACGCCGTCGCCGGGCCCGCGGTGGCCGTTGCCGGCGGAGCCGTTGCCGCCGCCGAACGGACCCGGCCCCGAGCCGGCCAGTGCGGCTCCGACCGCGATCGGCTCGCGCTCGCCGAGGTCGGCCATGAGCGCCTCGATCTCGTCGCCGATGAGCTCCTCGCGGTCGAGCAGCGCGTCGCGGACGCCCTCGACCGCGTGGCGCTTCTGCTGGAGCAGCGTGCGGACGCGCGAGCGGCACTCCTCGAGGATCGCGTCGACCTCCTTGCGTCGCTCGGGATCGCGGAGCACGGTGCCGATCGGATCGCCGTCCATCATGCTCGTGCCCATCGCGCCGGCCGAGACCAGGCTCTTGCCCATCCCGAACAGCCCGACGTAGGCGGCGGCGCTCCGGCTGGCGTTCACCAGGTCCGAGCTCGGGCCCGTCGTCGTCTGGCCGAACCAGATCTCCTCGCCCACGAGGCCGGCGAGCGAGACCTGGATCCGGGCGAGCAGCTGCTTCTGGGTGCGCAGGAACATCTCCTCGATCTCCTGCGTGGAGACCAGCCCGAGCGCCGACTCGCGCTTCTGGATCGTGATGACCTGGATCTGCATGTCCTCGCGCTCGAGCGAGTACGACGCGACGGCATGGGACGCCTCGTGCAGCGCGACCATCTCCTTCTCGCGAGGGGAGTACTTCACGGCCTGCTTGAGTCCGATCTCCTCAGTGAGCTTGGCCTGCCACAGGTCGTCCCAGCGCAGGGCGTCGCGCCCGTCCTGCAGCGCGAAGATCAGCGCCTCGTTCACGATGTTCTGGATCATCGCGGGGGAGTAGCCGGTCATCATCCGCGCGAGCTTGTGGACGTCGACCGGCTCGTGGCGGACCTTCGCGAGGTAATACTGGGCGATGTCGGCCCGACCCTCCGCGTCGGGGAGGCCGACGTGGATCTTCCGGTCGAAGCGACCCGGGCGAAGCAGGGCCGGGTCGAGCGTCGCGGCGCGGTTCGTCGCACCGATCACGAGGATGTTGTAGTGGGGCACGGCCGGACGGCCCATGTTGAGCCAGCGCCGGATGTGACGCCACAGCCCCTTCGGTGCGGTGAAGCCGTCCATGTTCACGAGCAGCTCGTTCACGATCCCCATCCCGGCGCCGCCCATGCCCATCCCGCCCATCATCACGCGGTGCGCCTCCGAGGGCTCGCGATACTCGCGGGACTGCTGCGAGATCTCACCCCTCGCGGCGCCGAGCGCGTCGAGCTCGTCGATGAAGATCACCGCGCCGCCGTACTTGTCCGACATCGACCGAGCGCGCGAGAACATCCGGCGCACCTTCATGTTGCCGATGCCGAAGAACATGTTCATGAACCGGCTGCCGTCGGCGATGAGGATCGGGACGCTCGAGGCGCCGGCGATCGCCTTGGCCATGAGCGTCTTGCCGGTGCCGGGAGGGCCCTCGAACAAGATCCCGTGGGGCGGGTAGCCGCCCATCTGCCGGAAGTCCTTGAAGCCCTGGAACAGCCGGAGCACTTCCTTGGAGGAATCGACGGCCGCCGGCTGCCCGCGGACGTCCGCGAACGTCTTGTCGTACTCGTTCGGGTAGATCGTGTAGTACGTGCCGCGCATGAGGAACCAGAACATCGCGGCGAACTGCACGACCATGAACATCGAGATGAAGAGCAGGTAGACGACGAAGCCGCGATAGGTTCCGAAGGTCGCGCCGGGATGCGTCATCGCGGCTCCCGGCGACACGCCGAGGAACACGTACCCGACGATCAGGTACAACGCCAGGAGGATCGCCGCGCGCTTCACCCAGCGCCAGTAGCGTCGGTACTGCTCCATGGATACCCCCGCAGGAGGGGCCCGCGACGGGCGGGCCGGCCAAGGTATCGGAGGAGTGTACGACGACCCCTCTGGAAAGCCCAGGTCCTGCGCGGCTACGGCCGGAGCGGGCGGCCCTCGAACGGGATCGAGAGCACGACGGTGGTCCTCGTCTGGACCCCGCCCTTCTCGCGGAGGCGGCGGATCAGGTCCTCGAGGCGCTCGGGGTTCCGCACGCGGGCCTTCAGGATGTAGTTGGCCTCGCCGGCCACGCTGTAGCAGTCGGTGACCTCGGGGAACTCCTCGACGCGCTCGGGGAGGTCGTCGGGTTGGCTCGGGTCGAGCGGGGTCACCGCGATGAGCGCGGTGACGTCCAGGCCGAGCGCCCGCGGGTCGAGCTCGGCCCGGTAGGCGCGGATCGCGCCCGACTGCTCGAGCTTGCGGACCCGCTCGTGGACCGAGGAGGGCGAGAGCCCGACGCGGCGACCGATGTCCGCGTAGGTCGCCCGGGCGTCGTCCTGCAGCGCCGCAACGATCCCGAGATCCCGCTCGTCGAGCACGTGCGCATCCTACCGCCCGTCCCCGGCGGCCGAGTCCGCAACCCGCCGCTCGGCCGATTGAACACGGGGCTCGTCCGTGCGAGCATCGCGGTGGTCCGATACGGCCCACCCTCCCCCGGGTCGGGGGCGGGGAGAAGTGGTGCTCGTTCCGTCTGCGGCCGTGCGGCTCGTGGCCGAGCCGAAGCCCGGCGGCGTGCGCTGGCTCGCGAGGCTCGACGCCCGGACCGGCGCGGCGTACGCAGCCAGCGTCGCTCCGTTCGTCCCCGCGATCGAGCGCGCGCTTCCCTCCGCCGTGGTCGCCAACCGGGTGGTCTTCGCGCGCATCAATCCGCCGGCGATTCGCCTGGAGTCCTGGCGCGCGGCTCGTTCCCGCTTCCGGCGGCTCGTTCGCGCGGGCGCCTCGGGTGCGGGCGCGGCGCTCATGACCGACGTGCGCGAGTGCTACGCGTCGATCGGGGCGCCGCTCGTGGCGCAGGCGCTGGAGGGACTCGGTGTGGGTCGAGCCGAGCTCGCGTCGGTGCTCGCTCTGCTCCGGGGACTTGAGATGCACGGCGTCCGCGGGCTCCCGATCGGTCCCGATGCGTCCGCAGTCCTCGCGAACGCGGTCCTGCTCCGCATCGACCGCCGGCTGGCCGAGACCGGCTTCGCGCACGTGCGGTGGGTGGACGATCTCATCGTCTTCGCGGACGACGGCGGCGCCGCAGAGGACGCCCTCGGGATCGTCCGGACCACCCTCGCCGAGATGAGCCTCGCGCCCGCCGAGCACAAGACGCGGGTGGTCGTCGACCCGGCCCTGATCCGCGACGGGGGACCGATGCCGGGGTCCGGCCCTCGTCCGCGGACGGCGCGCGCGAGGGGGTAATCTCGGCGTCGATGCGCACCCTCTACCGGGCCTCCCGCGTGCGGACCCTGTCCTCTCCCGCCCTCGGCGAGTGGATCCTGACCGATGGGCGCCACGTCGAGCGCGTCGGCGCCGGAGACCCGCCCTCGGCCGACCGCGTCGTCGAGCTGCCCGGCACGACGATCGTGCCCGGCTTCGTCGACGCGCACGTGCATCTCACCGGTACCGGCGTGCACCACCAGGCGCCCGAGCTCGGCGCCGCCCGTTCGGCGGAGGAGCTGCTGGAGATCGTCCGCGGGCTCGTCTCCGGACGGGAAGGCCCGACCCTCGTGCACGGCTACGACGAGTCCACGTGGGAGCGTCGCGAGCCGCCGACGGCGGCCGACCTCGATGGGGTGTCGGACCGACCCCTCGCCGTGGTCCGGGTGGACGGGCACCTGTCGCTCGCGAACACGGAGGCGATCCGGGCGGCGCACGCGCTCGAGCTCGAGGGCAGCGAGCTCACCGAGGACGGCGCGCCGACCGGCCGCCTCCGGGGCGAGGCGAACGCGGCCCTCCAGCGATGGTTCGCCTCGAACCTCGCCGAGCGCGACATCGAGGAGCTCCAGCTCGAGGCGGCGGCCCTCGCGGCCGCCCACGGCGTTACGACGGTCCACGAGATGTCGATGGTGCGCGAGCGCGGCATCCGCGACCTCGAGGTGCTCCTCGGGCATCGGCGCCGGCTCCCCGTGGACGTGGTGACCTACATCGTCACGACCGACGTGCCGCAGGCGATCGATCTGGGGCTATCGCGGGTCGGGGGAGATCTCCCGGTCGACGGCTCGATCGGAGCGAGGACCGCGTGGCTCTCGGAGCCCTACGACGACGCACCCGGCAACGGAACGGCGCGCTTCGACGACGAGGGGTTGGCCACCTTCTTCCACGACGGGCACCTGGCCGGGCTCCAGGTCGGCGTTCACGCGATCGGGGATGCCGCGCTCGAGCAGGTCGTGTCCACCTGGGAGCGCGTGTACCAGTCCCTCGACTCGAGGGCGCGGCGGCACTTCCGGGCGCGACGGCACCGGATCGAGCACGTCGAGATGGTGAGCGCGGATCTGCTCGAGCGCGCGGCGATGCTCGGCCTCGCCGCCTCGGTCCAGCCGAGCTTCGACGCAGCTTGGGGCGGCCCCGGCGGCATGTACGAGCAGCGCCTCGGACTCCGGCGCGCGGCGCCGATGAACCCGTTCCGCGACATCCTGGAGCGCGGCATCGAGCTCGGCGCGGGGTCGGACTCGCCGGTCACGTCGATCGATCCGATGCGGGGTATCGCCGCCTTCGAGACGCACCACGACCCGCTCCAGCGGCTCGGGCGCGAGGAGGCGATCCGCGTGTTCACCCTCGGGAGCGCGCGGCTCGCACATCAGGAGGACAAGAAGGGGAGCCTCGAGCCGGGCAAGCACGCGGACTTCGCGGCCTACGACGTCGACCCCTTCGAGCACCCGGATCTGGGGGGGGTGCGGCCGGCCCTCACCGTCTCGCTCGGCCGGGACGTTTCCGCTGCCTGAGGCCGCCCGCCGAGCGGCCCGCGACCTGCCCGTTTGACACCGTCCCGGGGCCGGGACTAGCTTCGCAGATGCGCCACCGCTTCGGCGGGAGCGCATGGAGGACCCAAGAGGCTGAGTAGAGAACGCGGCGCCCCGGCGCTGCGGCCCCAAAGGTCTCTTGGGTCCTCGTCTTCTTTCTCGAGACCTCTCGCGGTCCGTCCTGCACCCGTTCTTGCCCCGAGGTCGTTGCAGCATCAGGCACCGGCAGTACAATGCGCCGGCTACGACGGACGGGAACACCGGTGATGGAAGACATCGAAGACACCCTGGAAGACGAAGAGCTCGACGACGGGGTCGCGGAGCCCGAAGAGGTCGAGGGTGCCTCGCCCGCTCCGCGCGCCGCCGCGGGCGAGGAAGCGGTCGAATCGATCCAGGACCTCCTCGTCAAGCAGGAGGCGCGCGAGGGCGAAGAGGAGGAGACCGAGGACTCGGTCCTCACCCTCACGAGGGACGAGCTCCGCGACGAGTCCCTGGCGGTGAAGGTGGTGCCGCCGCAGCCGAACGAGTTCACATGCCGGAAGTGCTACCTGGTGAAGCATCGGAGCCAGTTGAAGGACAAGGCGAAGATGCTCTGCCGGGACTGCGCCTGAGGCCCGATCGGCTCGGGCTCGCCGGCAACCTGCTCGTCGCCGCACTGAGCGGCGCGCTCCTTTCCCTTTCTCTCCCACCGGTCGACGCGGGCTGGGTGGCCTTCCTCGCGCCCATCCCTTTCTTATGGGTCGTGCGTACGGCGCGGCCGCGCCGAGGTCTGGCGCTCGGCGCGGTCTTCGGCATCGCGTACTTCGGCTTGGTCCTGTATTGGATCCTCCTGTTCGGCGAGCTGGGGTGGACCGCGCTCGTCCTGCTGTCGGCGGCCTCGACGGCGGTCTTCGGGCTCCTCGCGCCGGTCCTGTGGCGTCCCCGTCGGCCGGTGGCATCGGTCCTCGGGCTCGCGGCCCTGTGGACGGTGCTCGAGTACGTCCGGGGCAACTGGCCGCTCGGCGGGTTCGGGTGGGGCGAGCTCGGGAGCTCGCAGACCGGGAACCGGATGCTCCTGCGGCTCGCCTCGGTGACCGGCGTGTGGGGCATCTCCTTCGTCGTGCTCGCGGTCGCCGGCCTGCTGCTGCTCGCGCTCGAGCGGGGGAGGGGAGCGCCGGCCCGAGCCGCGCTCCTCGTGGGCGTCTCGGCGGTCCTCGTCCTCGCCCCCGGGCTCCTGCCCCTCCCCGCCGCGACCGGCCGCCGGATCGACGTGGCCGCGATCCAGGTCGACGTCCGCGAGGCCCGTGGGCTCGGCCCGGGCGCCGAGGACGTGGCCGTCGCACGGATGAACGTGGACATGGACGCTCGGTTGGCCCAAGACCCCCCGGATCTGGCGGTGTGGGGCGAGGGGGCGCTCGATCCCGGCGCGATCGCGGATCCCACCACGATGGGGTCGGTGCGCTCGGTGATCGCTCGGGTGGGTGCGCCGACCCTCGCCGGCGCGGTCCTGAACG
>JBLNAW010000133.1:0-3523 GCA_050259555.1 Solirubrobacterales bacterium | reverse complement strand
GATCTCGCGCACCCGCTCGTGAGGCGCCTCGACGATCCACTGGAGCGCCAGGCGAGGCAGGTACGGGCGCAGGCGAGCCGCGTGGGCGGCGGTGTCCATCCTCGGCGCGTCTCGGGGAGGTTCCGTCGTCCGAGGGTACACCGCGGATGGCGGCGGCTGGCGCGGGGGCGTCGGGCTCGGCTAGGCTGTCGCGCCATGAGCGATCGAGAGACCGAGAGCGCCAACCTCGCCGAGGCACGGCGTCGGCGCGCCGAGCTGCACAACGCCCTCGTTGCCGTCGAGGAGGCGATCTCCGGACCGGCGGCGGGTCGCGAGCCGATCTGGACGCAGGAGGTCGTGGCGACCCTCCAGCGGCTCCGAGAGGCCATCGAGGCGCATGTCGAGGGCACGGAGCGACCCGAGGGCCTCTACGACGAGATCCTCCACAATGCGCCGCGGCTCGCGGACGCGGTCGACCGGTTGCGGACGGAGCACCCGATCCTCCGGGATGCGACGTCGGATGCGATCGCGAAGCTGAGGACGGCTCCGATCGGCACCACCTGGACGGTCGAGGACGCCAGGGACGAGCTCCAGCGGCTGCTGGGACGGATCGTGAGGCATCGCCAGCGCGGGGCCGATCTCGTCTGGGAGGCGTACACGCTCGACATCGGCGGGACCGACTGACCCCCGTCCCCGCCCGCGCGGCTAGGCTGTCGTCGTGGTCCGCATCGCGCTCGGACAGCTGAACACCACCGTCGGCGATCTCGAGGGCAACGTCGATCGGCTCGCCGAGTGGAGCGCTCGCGCGACCGAGGCCGGGGCCGACCTCATCTGCTTCCCGGAGCTCGCGATCACCGGCTACCCGCCGGAGGACCTCGTCCTGCGACCGGAATTCGTGCGGGACAACCTCGAGGCGCTCGAAGAGCTCGCGCGTCGGACCGCGGACGGATGCCCCGTGCTCACCGGATTCATCGACCGGAGCGAGCGTGGGGTCCACAACGCCGCGGCCCTGCTCCGAGCGGGGACCGTCGATGCGAAGTACCGGAAGATCAAGCTGCCGAACTACGGGGTCTTCGACGAGCGGCGCTACTTCGATCCCGGGCGGCTCGGGTGCGTCGTGGAGCTCGGTGGAGAGCGGTTCGGGCTCTCGGTCTGCGAGGACGCATGGACGCCCGGACCGCCGTTCGACGAGTACGCCTCCCGCAGGACCAAGGTCATCCTCAACATCAACGGTTCTCCCTACCACCGAGGCAAGGCCCTCGACCGGCTCGACGTCTGTGCCGCGCGGGCCCGCGAGACCGGTTCGTGGATCGTCTACGTGAACGCGGTGGGCGGTCAGGACGAGCTCGTCTTCGACGGCGGCTCGATGCTCGTCAACCCCGACGGAGAGCTCGTGCACCGGGCGTCCGTGTTCACCGAGGACCTGCTCGTCGTCGAGCTGCAGGACATCCGCGGGCATGCCACGTGGGCGGTCGCGACCGGCCCGATCCGTGATCCGTGGCCGGAGGGACCCGAGGAGGTCTACCGCGCGCTCGCACTGGGGCTCCGCGACTACGTTCGTAAGAATGGGTTCCGCGAGGTCGTGCTCGGCCTCTCGGGCGGGATCGACTCGGCCATCGTGGCGACGCTTGCCGCCGACGCGCTCGGCGCCGAGGCCGTCCATGCGCTGGCGATGCCCTCGCGCTATTCGTCGGCCGAGAGCCTCGAGGACGCGACGCAGGTGGCGCGGCACCTCGGCATCCGGCTGGACGTCGTTCCGATCGACACGGTCTTCCAGGCCTACCTGTCTGCGCTCGAGCCGTTGTTCGCCGGGTCGGAGCCCGGCGTCGCCGAGGAGAACGTCCAGGCCCGGGTCCGAGGGAACCTGCTCATGGCCCTGTCGAACCGGTACGGCGGACTCGTGCTCGCGACCGGCAACAAGAGCGAGTACGCGGTCGGCTACTCGACCCTGTACGGGGACATGGCCGGGGGGTTCGCGCCCATCAAGGACGTCCCGAAGACGCTCGTGTACGAGCTCGCGAGGTGGCGGAACGCGAGGGACGGCGGTGAGTCCCCGATCCCCCAGCGCGTGCTCGACAAGCCGCCTTCAGCCGAGCTTCGCCCGGACCAGAAGGACACCGACTCGCTCCCTCCCTACGAGGAGCTGGACCCGATCGTCGAGGCGTACGTCGAGGACGACCGCGGGCCCGAGGAGATCGTCGCGGCCGGGGCCGACCGAGCGACCGTCGAGCGCATCGTCGCGATGATCGACCGGGCCGAGTACAAGCGGCGCCAAGCCGCACCGGGGATCAAGATCACGCCCCGAGCCTTCGGGCGCGACCGCCGGATGCCGATCACGAACCGGTACCGGCGGAGCGCCGCCCAGTGACGCGCTCCGCCGGCCGGTCCGTGGGGGGCTTCGGTCAGATCAGCTCCCAGGTGACGGTCACACCGACCTGGGTCTCGATCGTGGGCGTCTCGACGGGCGGAGCGCCGGCAGCGTCCGCCGCCACCCCGTAGTCGCGGTAGGCGATCGGCGGCTGGACCGAGCCGCTCTCGGCCACGGTGATGACCGCACCGAGCTGCGCACCGGTCGCGTCGGCGAGCGCGACCGCCTTCGACCGCGCGTCGGCGACCGCGTCGGCGAGCGCACCCTCCACACCCTGGCTCGAGTCCGACAGGCTGAACGAGATGCCGCTCGACAGGTTCGCGCCGGCCCCGATCGCCGCGTCGATCACGTTGCCGATCGCATCCATGTTGCGGACGGTGGCGTTCACCTGGTTCTCGGCCACGTAGCCGACGACCGTGACGCCCGCATCGTCGTACTGCGGGGAGAGGTTGATCCACGCGGTCGCCACGTCGTCGGCCGCCACGCCCGATCGCCGGATGGCCTGGATCACGTCGTTCATCCGGTTCGCGTTGTCGCGCATCGCCGCATCGGCCGTGAGGGCCTGCGTCCGTACACCGAGCGTGACGGTCGCCTCATCGGGGTTCGACTTGATCGTCGACGTCCCCGAGACCGTGACCGTCCGTTGCATCGTTCCGGGTTGCGGCGAGGCATCCTGTGCGAGCGACGGCAGCGTGAGAGCCACCGCGATGCCGAGCGCCACACCCGCGAGTCCCCACTTCGCGTTCGCCTTCATCGAGGGTCACCTCCGGGTCGGGATCCGGGCCTTGGACGGTCCCCGTACGCGAGGAGGTTCCCCGTACACTGCGGCGGGGGGCGGTAGCTCAGCCTGGTCAGAGCAGGGGGCTTTTAACCCTCGTGTCGCGGGTTCGAATCCTGCCCGCCCCACGCCCGTACAGAGCGCGCCTCGGCGAACCGACAAAGGAAACGATGCTCCGACTGCTCGTGGTCAGCCTCGCGGGGGCGGTGATCTTGGGCCTGCTCGCCGGGGGCCGGTTCTCCCACCTTGCCGAGACGCGGTTCGCCCTTGGATGGGTAGGCCTGCTCGGGGTGGCCCTGCAGTTCGCACCGGTCTCCGGAGCCGCGGGCGACCTCGTGCTCACCTGCTCGTTCATCTGCCTGTTCATCGTGTGTTTGGCCAACCGCGCCCTGCCCGGC
>JBLNAW010000132.1:0-4843 GCA_050259555.1 Solirubrobacterales bacterium | reverse complement strand
GCAGCGGGCCGACACCTCTTCGCCCTCGCGTGGAACCTCGACCCGCGCCCGGTCGAGACCGGTCGTCGCCGACGGTCGATCGGCACGCAGCGGGCGCTCGGCCGCAGACCGCGCTCGCCCGAGCAGCTCGACGCCGACCTGCTGGCGCTCGTCGACCGGCTCGCGAACCGGTTGCGTCGAGCGCACCGCGTCTGCCGGACGGTGACGCTGCGTCTGCGATTCGACGACTTCTCTCGAGGGACGCGCTCGCACACCTTGCCGGAAGCCACAGCCGACACGGTGATCCTGCTCCGGCAGGCGAGGGCCCTCCTCGCCGAGAGCGCGCCGACGATCCTCGCACGAGGGATCACGCTGATCGGCATCACCTTCAGCAACCTGCAGGGGGACGACGCGGTCCAGCTCGCTCCGCCGTTCGATCAGATGAGCGCCTCGACGATCGATGCGACGCTCGACCGTGTGCGGGAGCGGTACGGGGCGTCGGCGTCGAGATCCACGACGAGATCGAGCTCGAGCTCGAGGGCTGACCGCTCGGGTCCCAGGACTCGCGGGACCTTCGTCCCCGTCCCACACGCCGCAGCATCCGCTATTCCTTTAGCAACGCGCTCAACGTTACGGAGGTGGGACGTGGCCGATCAGGGCTCGAGGAGAGGGTTCCTGGCCGGGGTGCTGGCCGTGCCGGCGGCGTTCGTGGGTGCACGGGTGCTCGCCGCGGCGGCCACGGCGGTCCGGATCTCGCGCCCCGCGGCCGACGGCCGGAGCACGACCCGATGCGCCGTGTGCGGCGGCACGGACCATCGCATGCTCGACCGCCGATGCCCCGGCGCGCCGGAGGTGATCTGAGTGGCGATCACCCGACGACAGCTCCTCGCGGGAGCCGGCGCCACCGCCGGCGTCGCCGCGGTCGCGAGCGCGACCGTCTTCGCCGATGACGTGGGCAAGGAGCCGGTCCCCTCGATCCTCGTGGACAAGGTCGTGCGGACCACCTGCTCGCCGAACTGCACCGGTTCGTGCGGCCAGCTCGCGTTCGTTCGCGACGGGAAGATCGTGAAGATCCAACAGGCCGCCGACTACCCAGACGAGGTCTACCGGCCGCGCGGCTGCATGAAGGGCCTGTCCTACCACCTCCAGGTCTACAGCCCCGACCGCATCACGACGCCGCTGATCCGAACGGGCGAGCGCGGCTCGGGCGAGTTCCGCGAGGCGACGTGGGAGGAGGCGCTCGACCACGTCGCGTCCGAGATGAAGCGCATCGGCGAGGCGTACGGCTACGACTCGATCCACGTGTTCGGGCAGGTGCCCGGCTCCGGCTACATCCACAAGGGCGCGAACTACCGGGCGGCCGCCGTGCTCGGCCTCAGCCACGGCACGTCGTTCGACTACAACGGCGATCTGCCGATGGGCATGCCGATCACGTTCGGCGTGCAGAACGCCGAACACGAGGCGAAGGACTGGGCGAACTCGAAGTTCCTCCTCGTCGTCGGCGCGAACCCGCTCGAGACTCGGATCCCCGATGCCCACTTCCTCTTCGACGCCGCCGCGAACGGCGCGCGCATCGTCGTCGTCGACCCCGTCTTCTCCTCGACCGCATCGAAGGCCGACACGTGGATCCGGCTCAACGCCGGTACCGACGCCGCGTTCGCGCTCGGCATCGCGAACGTGATCCTGCGCGAGGGCCTCCAGGACGAGACCTTCCTGCGCACGTACACCGACGCGCCGCTCCTCGTGAACGAGACCACCGGGAAGCGCCTGCGGGAGGCCGACCTGCGCCGGGGCGGCTCGGCCGAGCGCTTCGTCGTCTGGGATGCGCGGACGGATGCCCCCGTCGCGGTCGGGATCGACAAGCTCGGCATGCCGGCCGGCGTCGAGCCCGCCCTCACCGGCGCGTTCGAGGTCACGCTCGCGGACGGCGCGACGACGGTGGCCCGCCCCGGATGGGATCACGTGCTCGCCGAGGTCGGGACGTGGACGCCCGAGGCGGCCTCCGCGGTGACCGGCGTCGACGCGGACCTCATCGAGCGGCTCGCGATCGCCTACGCGAGCACGAAGCCCGCCGCGATCCTGATGGGAGGCGGCTCGAACCACTGGTACCACGGGGACCTCACCGGACGCGCGTACGCGCTCCTCGCGGTGATGACCGGCAACGTCGGGAGGTCCGGCGGCGGGTTCAGCGTCTACGTCGGCCAGTACAAGGTGCGCGTGGTGGCCGCGCCGTGGAACTTCCCCGACGACATCCACCCGCCGATCGTCTCGACGATCTACTGGGTCACCGGCCCGACCGAGACGATGAACCCTGCGGTCCCGTACCCGAAGAACGGGTTCAAGGCGTTGTTCCTCACGTTCAGCAACTTCCTCGTGCAGTCGCCGAACATCAACCAGGTCCACGAGCGCCTCGCCGAGATGGAGCTCGTCGTCGACGTCGACCACCAGATGACGGACACGGCGAAGTGGGCCGACGTCGTGCTGCCGGCCACCACCTGGTACGAGAAGTGGGACCTGACGGCCACGCCGCTGCACCCGTTCCTCCAGCTGCAGCAGCCGGCGATCGAGCCGGTCGGGGAGTCGCGCTCGGAGCTCGCGATCTGGTCCGAGCTCGTGAAGCGGATCGACCCGGGGAAGCACGCGACGTACTTCGAGGGCTGGGACGAGGAGAAGGCGATCGAGGCGATCCTCGCGGCGGGGGATGTCGAGGGCGGTCCGACGCAAGGCATCACGCTCGACCAGCTGAAGGTCGGTCCGGTCCGCCTGAACGTGCCCGACCCCGACATCCCGTTCCTCGCGCAGGTCGAGGGGCTCGCGCCCTTCCCGCCGCCCTCGCCGCCGAGCCCGATCGAGGCGACCCAGGTCTTCCTGCCGACCCGGCGGATCGAGCTCTACAAGGAGGAGGACCGGTTCCTCGAGCTCGGCGAGGAGGTCGTCACGTTCAAGGACCCGCACGACGACGGCGTGCACGATCCGGCCGAGTTCCCGCTGACGCTGCTGTCTCCGCATTCGAAGTGGCGGATCCACTCGACGTACTCGAACAACGCGTGGCTCGAGGAGATCCACGGCGCCAAGCCGCAGGTGCTCATCCACCCGGCGGACGCCGAGCCTCGCGGCATCGACGACGGCGATCCGATCGAGGTCTTCAACTCGCGCGGGTCGCTCAAGGCCTGGGCGCACGTGCACGACTCGGCGGGGCCGGGGACGGCCACGCTGCCCGAAGGGTGGTGGTCCCGCTACTTCCTCGAGGGCAAGGGGGTGAACGAGCTCACGAGCTCGGCGGTCAACCCGATCCACGAGGTCTGGTACGTGCCGAACATGTGGGCGCCGTCCACGGGGTGGAAGGACTGCCGGTGCGAGGTGCGCCGTGGCTGAGGACACGAAGGTCTCTCCGATCGCGGCGCTCCCCGAGGCCTCGCGCGAGTACGGCGCGATCGGCCCGGTGTCCGACCAGCCGCGCTGGGGCATGGCGGTCGACACCGAGCGGTGCATCGGCTGTTGGTCGTGCGCGGTGATCTGCAAGTCCGAGAACGACGTGCCGCTCGGCATGTGGTGGAACCGGATCCTCACGAAGGGCGAGGAGCTCGACACGCCCGAGACCGGCGAGTTCGGCAGCCTCGACATGTCGTGGGTCCCGCTCGCGTGCCAGCACTGCGACGACCCGCCCTGCATGAAGGTGTGTCCGACCTCGGCGACGTTCGTGGACGAGGAGCACGGCTTCCTGGTCGAGGTGAACCAGGAGGACTGCATCGGCTGCCGCTACTGCATGGCGGCATGTCCCTACGGCGTCCGCGTCTTCAACTGGGGCGAGCCTGAGTACGCGGTCGAGGGCGTCGACCTCGGGATGGTCGAGGCGCGCCCGATCGGCTCGGTCGAGAAGTGCACGATGTGCATCCACCGGCTCCAGGAGGGCCAGGTCCCCTCGTGCGTGTGGTCGTGCCCCGCGCAGGCCCGCATCTTCGGCGACCTCAACGACCCCGAGGGCCCCCTGGTCCGCACGATCGAGGACCGGGGCGCCACGCAACTCCTGGAGGAGAAGGGCACGAAGCCGAAGGTCTACTACCTCGAGCAGCGGAGGAGGCGATCGCTGTGAGCGCCGTCGCGACCACCACCACGGGCACCGAGCGCCGCTCCTTCGGCTCGGCGTGGTACGGCCTGCTCGTCGGCGGGATGATCGTCGGCCTCGGCTGCTTCGTCTACCAGTGGATCAACGGCCTCGCCGTGACCGGCCTGTCGAACACGATCAGCTGGGGTATGTACATCATCAGCTTCATGTTCCTCGTCGGCATCTCGGCCGGCGGCCTCATCGTCGCGGCCGGCGCCGAGCTGGTCGGCAGCGAGCGCTTCTCCTCGCTCACGCGGCTCGCGGTGCTGCTCTCGGGGGCCGCCATCCTGGCGGCCGCGATCTCGATCCTCCCGGACCTCGGGCGTCCGCAGTTCGCGTGGCGCATGATCCGGCAGCCGCATTGGACGTCGCCGCTGATCTGGGACGTGATCATCATCACCGTCTACCTGACGATCGCGGGGATCGATCTCTACATCCTCACGCGGCCGAACCCGAAGCCGGGCGCGATGCGCACGATGGCGTTCGTCGCGCTGCCGGCGGCGGTGCTCGTGCACTCGATCACGGCGTGGATCTTCGGGCTGCTCGTCGCCCGGCCGTTCTGGAACACCGCGCTGCTCGCGCCGATGTTCATCTCCTCGGCGCTCGTCTCCGGCCTGGGTCTGCTCATCGTCACCGCCTACATCGTGGAGCGCACGACCGACTGGGAGCCCGATCGAGGCGTGTTCGACGATCTCGGCAAGCTGATGGTGTGGTTCATCGCGGTCGACGGGTTCCTGCTGTTCGCCGAGATCCTGACCA
>JBLNAW010000131.1:0-5657 GCA_050259555.1 Solirubrobacterales bacterium | reverse complement strand
GACCTGATCGGCGAGTGGTACACCAGGCCGAGCCCGCATCCCGTTCACCATCAGATCGTCCTGTCGCGGGAGGAGGCCCTCCGCCAGGTATCGGGGCCGCCCGTCTCCGACGATCGGCGTCGCGCCGGGGACGGATACGCGTTCTACCTCCACTGTCGCCAGCAGGGACTGTGGCCCAAGGAGGTGGCCGGCTGGGATCCGGATCGAGAGCCGGACCGGTTCACGCCCTTCATGCCGGTCGAGCACGTCTCGCCGGGCTATCCCCCGACCCTGCTGATCCACGGCACGGAGGACACGGACGTTCCGCACGAGCAGTCCGAGATGATGGCGAACGCCCTTGGGGCGGCGGGGGTGGAGCACCACCTCATCAGCGTCGACGGGGCCGAGCACGGCCTCGACGGAGCCGACCAGCGGACGATCGACGACGTCCACGAGCGAGCCGTCTCGTTCCTCCGGCTGCACCTCGGGGGGTCGAGCGGGTAGGTCTCCTCAGTCCCCGTCGTTGACGACGACCGCCTTGATGAATCCGGCGGGCTTCGACGCGAGCGCCTCGAAGGCGTCGTCGACGTCCTCGAGCCGGAAGCGATGGGTCACGAACCGAGCCGGATGGATCCGGCCGAGGCGGACGAGCTCGAGCCCCCGACGCATGGCCTCGGTGAGGAGTTCCCGGCGGCGGACGTGGGCGTTCACCACGTCGATCGACTTCCAGTTCCACATCTCCATGTCCACCGACCTGCGGCCTCCCTGATGGAACCCGAGGATCGAGATCACACCGTGGTCTCGGACGAGCTCCGTGGCGGTGTCCAGCCCCGCCTGCGTGCCGCTCGCCTCGATCACCACGTCGAACGCTCCGGCCCGGTCCCCGATCGAGGGGGCCTCGGGGGCGATCGCCTCGCCGGCCCCGAGCCGGACGGACATGGCGCGCGCCTCTTCCCTCGGATCGAGGGCCACGAGGCTCTCGACCCCCTCCACACGCAAGAGGTCGAGCATCAGCAGGCCCATGTACCCGGCGCCGAGCACGGCCACCGCGTCATCGGATCGCACCGGGGTGCGCCGCCGAGCCTCCACGACGCACCCGAGCGGCTCCGCGATCGAATCCAGGAGGTCGAGGTCAGGGGGGACCACGACGAGGTCGCGCTCGTCGACCACGAGGTGATCCGAGAACGAAGGACCGAACCGCCCGGTCACCCGATCGCCGACCGACACACCGGTCACGTCGGGCCCGAGCTCCTCGGCGATGCCGACGGGCTCGTGACCGAGGGGTACCGGATACGCCGGGAGCGGTCCCTCCCAGGCGTGCAACTCGCTCGCGCACACCCCGCACGCGAGGATGCGGACCACGACTTCTCCCGTGCCGGGGTGGGCCGGCTCCTGCGAGGTGACCTCGGATCTCCTCGGTCCGACCAGGCGGACGATCCGGCCCGCGCCCATCGTGGAACCCCGCTCCCTTCCGTCGTCGCTCGCATCGTAGATCCCGGCTCCCTCGCGCGCCCCGCGAACCCCGGTGGCGTAGGCTTCCCCACCGTGAGCGAGCAGCCGATCCGGGCTTCGGACACGGACATCGCGCTGATCGAGCGCCTGCGCGCCGGAGATGAGACCGCGTTCATGATGCTCGTCGAGCAGCACCAGGCGGCGATGCTCCGGGTCGCGCGGATGTATGTGTCCTCACGCGCCGTCGCCGAGGACGTGGTCCAGGAAGCGTGGGTCGGCATCGTGAAGGGCCTGAGCCGTTTCGAGGGCCGGTCGTCGCTCCGGACCTGGATGTACCGGATCGTGGCGAACATCGCGAAGACGCGGGGGCGGGCCGAGGGCCGGAGCGTCCCCTTCTCGTCCCTCGCGGGCGACGACGCCGACACGGGGGTCGATCCCACGTGGTTCCAGGACTCGACCGGGCAGTTCCCCGGAGGCTGGCGGAGCCCGCCCGCCGACTGGAGCGGGGTCCCCGAGGACCGGCTGCTCGGGAGCGAGACGATGCGGCGGATCGGCGAGGCGATCGGTTCGCTGCCGGCGATGCAGGCCGAGGTGATCCGCCTCCGGGACGTCCTCGGATGGAGCGCCGAGGAGGTCCGGGACGCGCTGGACCTCTCCGAGGTCAACCAGCGGGTGCTCCTGCATCGGGCGAGGTCGCGCGTCCGCCGGGACCTGGACGCCTATCTGATGAGCGGAGCGGAGGGCACGTGAGCGAGCAGCCACTCACCTGTCACGAGGTCGTCGCGATCCTCACCGACTACCTCGAGGGCGCGCTGTCCGCCGAGGACCGACACCGGGTCGAGGATCACCTCGCGATCTGCGACGGGTGCACGAACTACCTCGAGCAGCTGCGGGAGACGATCCGCCTCACGGGGATGATCGACGAGGATCAGATCCCCCATGAGCAGAAGCGCCGGCTCCTGGAGGCGTTCCGCGCCTGGACCCGCTGATCCCGCCCGGACGCTCAGGACATCCACAGCCGAGCCGCGTGCTTCTCATCGGTGCGCTGGCCTGCCTCCCGGCCGAGCGGATATCCTCCGGCCTTCAGGAGACCCGCTCGACCGAGGAGGACCGTTGATCGCCGTGGTGCCGTTCATGCTCGTGTTCCGCTTCCTGCACATCGTCTCGGGAGCGCTGTGGTTCGGATCGGCGTTCCTGTTCGTCGGCTTCATCGGCCCGGCGGCCGCCGAGGTGGGCCCGAGCGCCGGCCCGCTGCTCAGCGTCGTCGTGAAGAAGCGGAAGGTGGCGAAGGTCATCACCTGGCTCGGCATGATCACGGTCACCGCGGGATGGGTGATGTGGATCAAGGACATGAACGACTACGGCGGGCTCGGTGACTGGCTCGGCACGAACTTCGGGGTCGGCCTCACGATCGGGGGTCTGCTCGCCACGTCGACGTTCTTCGTCGGGTACCTGGGGGTAGACAAGAGCGTCGAGCGTCTGGTGGATCTCGGCGACCGGATCGCGGCCTCGGGCGGACCGCCCTCGCCGGAGCAGCAGGCCGAGATGGACCGGATCGGCGGCGCCCTGGAACGGAACGGGAAGCTTGACCTGCTGCTGCTGTTCCTCGCGGTGACCGCGATGTCGACCGCCCGGTACTGGTAGCGGCGGTCCCGCCTCACGACCGACCATCGCCCCTGTTCCTGCATCCTCGAGCCTCTCAACGATAGTCATCGGAGGCGCGAGGAGGGCACGTGGCCGGCACGGTCGGGTCTGCAGGCGCACACGTGGCCGGGCCGCCGCACGTTCCCTCGTCCCGCCATACGGGGACGTGGGTCCTGCGGACGAACACGGTGTCGTTCTACCTGCGATCCCGGCTCGAGCTCCGCCCCGACCGCCTCCACGTCGAGACCCCGGCCACGATCCTCGGCCTCGTACCGATCGGCACGCGCGAACGCGACGTCTCGCTCGAGGACCTCACCGGCGTCCGCATCCGCGTCGTCGTGCACCCCGACCGCCTGCTGGTCGCCGCGGCGCTCCTCGCGCTCGCGTGGATGATCGGTCTCCCGATGCTTGCGGCCGCGGCGCTCACGATCGTCGCGCTCGGCCTGCTGTTCCTCGGGATCGCGCTCGGGATGCCGATCGAGGACCGGACGCAGGACACCTTCACCGTCCCCGTGTGCGTGCTCCAGCGGGGCGTGGCGGGCGCGGCGGCCCGACAGCTCGAGCGGGCGCTCGCCGCCCGAGGCCGACCGTGAGCCTCGACGATGCCGAGCGCATCCTGCGATGGCTCGGCGCCGGGCTCCTCGCGATCGCCTGGGCCGGCTCGGTCGTCGGAGCCGTCCGCGCGGCGGGGCGGCGGCCCGGGCGAGCGCTCGGTGTCGCGAGCAGCCGGGGAGCGCTCGTCGCGTACCTCCTGGCGGGCGGACCGTACATCGTCGGCTGCGTGGTCCTGTGGCGGCCGCTTCCCATCGACCCGTCCGACGGTCTCCGCGTCGCATCCCTCGCGATCGGTGGCGTGCTCGGGGCCGTGGGGTTCGCGCTCTACGTCGGTGGGCGGATCGCGCTCGGCGAGATGTACAACGTCTCGAGCAGCCTCGGGAGCGAGCTGTTCGCGGATCACCGCCTCGTCGTCTCGGGCCCGTACCGCTCCGTGCGGCACCCGATGTACCTCGGCATCGCGATCGCGGGGCTGGGGGCGCTCCTCGTGTATCGGACGTGGACGACGGTCTTCGTCCTGCTCGCGTCGCCCGGACTCGCGGTGAAGGC
Source organism: Solirubrobacterales bacterium (assembly GCA_050259555.1). Lineage (GTDB taxonomy): Bacteria > Actinomycetota > UBA4738 > UBA4738 > HRBIN12 > HRBIN12. Next base: position 1,478 of record JBLNAW010000131.1, on the reverse strand, counting down.
GCGGCACGAGGATCGGCTCCTCTCCGAGCAGCTCGGCGCCGGGTTCAAGGCATACCGCTCGCGCGTTCCCGGATGGCTCCCGCGCGTCCGCGGGAGGAAGGCCGTCGCATCCGGACGTCCGGTTGACGGAGGGAGGTGGATGAGGTGGACGAGCAGCCCCGCCCGCGGCGCTGGGTCGTCTTCTGGATCGTCGTCGCGGTCGTGATACTCCTCGGCGGCGTGTGCTTCGTGCTTCCGGCGGTCTTCAGGTAGCGGAGGTCCGGTGCTGCCCTTCTTGTTCCACCTCGGACCGGTCGGCGTGCCGACGCACGACGCGTTCCTCGTGCTCGGCACGCTCGTCGCGATCGGGCTGTTCGTGCTCGAGCTGCGCCGTCGCGGCCTGAGCTCCGACGAACGGCTGTGGTGGGTCGCGGTCGGCGCGCTCCTCGGCGGCGCCGTCTTCGCCAGGGTCTCGGTCTCGTGGCGGTACCTCGCGCGCGAGCCCGACCCCTCACTCGCCGGCCTGTGGCTCTACGGCGGCAAGACCGTCCTCGGCGGGCTCGCCGGGGCGTACCTCGGGGCGCTCGTCGCGAAGCGCCTCGTCGGCATCAGGTGGAGCACCGGCGACCTGTTCGCGCCGGCCGTGTGCCTCGGGCTCGCGATCGGGCGGATCGGGTGCTTCCTGACCGAGCAGCCCGGCACGGCGACGGCCCTGCCGTGGGGGATCCGCGTGAGCCCCGAGGCCGCCGCGCGGCTCCCGAACTGCCCGCAGTGCGCGATCGGCGTGCCGATGCATCCGTCGTTCCTGTACGAGATCGCCTTCCTGCTGGCGCTGTTCGTCGCCTTGCGATGGCTGCGCACTCGGGTCGCGGTGGGCGGCGACCTGTTCAAGGTGTTCCTGCTCGCGTACGGCACGTTCCGCTTCCTCGTCGAGTTCGTCCGTGGGAACGAGACCTTCCTGTGGGGGCTGTCCGGCTCGCAGGTGTTCCTGCTCTGCGCGCTCCCGCTGCTGGTCGGGTACTTCGGGAAACAGCTCGCCCGACACGCCTACCGGCGAGTCTCGGTCGAGGTCGCATCGTGAGGCTCGCGCCGGCCACGTTCGACCGGGTCCGCCGACAGGTCGCCGCCTTCTGCCCTCGCTGCCACGCCGAGGAGCCGGCCCGACCGCTCGCCGCCGTCGCCCGCCTGCCCGCCGAGCTCGCCGAGGCCCAGGGCGCCGTCTGGCTCGTCCGCGACTGCCCCATCCACGGCCGGGTCGTCACCTTGTACGAAGAGGACGCCGCGATCCTCACGGAGCTCGAGCGGTGGACGGCCCCGACCAAGGCCGCCACGCCGGACGATCGCCGGAACGACGATCCGCCGCCCCGCTCGTACCTCCGAGGGCTCGGCGCGCGGCAGCGCCAACACACCTGCGTGCTGCTCGAGGACACGACGGCCCGCTGCAACCTGCGCTGCCCCACCTGCTACGCGGGCGCCTCGCCGAGTGCGGGCACCTCTGC
>JBLNAW010000130.1:0-5817 GCA_050259555.1 Solirubrobacterales bacterium | reverse complement strand
GTGCAGGTCACCGCGGCGCTCGCCGCCGGTGCCAGGAAGACGAGGACGAGTGCGAGAGCCGCACCCGGGGACAGGGCTCGAATGATCCGCGACATCGGCGGACCCCCCTTCTTGGGTAGCTTTCGCGCGCAATCCTAGGCAGCCGGAGCCCCGACCGCAATCCAGCAGATGGGCGACGGCCCGAAAAGGAACCGGCCCCCGAAGGGGCCGGTTCCCGTGTTCGTGGTGCTGTGGAGCTAGACGCCTAGCACTTGACCTTGATCTCGGTCTTGCAGACGTCGTGCCCGGCGCCGCCGTTGGCGAAGTCGGTTCCGCCCCCGCCGTACAGGAAGTCGGGACCACCCTTGCCGTACAGGTCGTCGTCGCCGTTGCCAGCCCTCACGAGGTCGCTGCCAGCGCCGCCGACCACCCGGTCGTCGCCGCCGCTCGCGGTGATGTTGTCGTCGCCACCGCGACCCTTGATCAGGTTGTTGCTCCAGTTGCCGAGGACCGTGTCGTCGAACTTCGTGCCGAACAGGTTCTCGAAGTAGTACGCCTGGTCGTCATCGGGGCCGTTCGTGACCGATCCGTTGTCCATGTCGGCGAAGATCCCTGCGGTGGACGCCTTGAAGTCGACCGTGTCGGATCCGTTGTCGCCGTAGTACGTGTCGCTGCCGGCAGCGTCCAGGAACGTGTCGTTCCCGTCGTCGCCCTCGCCGTAGTCATTCCCGGCACCGAGGTCGAACCAGTCACGGCCGAGTTCGCCGTAGGCCTCGTCGTCCCCGTCGCCCGTCATGATCATGTTGTCCGACTTGTTGCCCTCGACGTAGTCGTTGCCGGAACCCGTTGCCAGGTCCTCGACGCTGCCGTCGGAGCTGAACTCGTCGCACTCACCGCTGCCACCCGAGCACCAGCTGTCCATGTAGACCGTGAGGTCCTCGGTCCGCTGGGAGTAGTCCGCGGTGTCCATGCCGAGTCCGCCATCGAGGAAGTCGCTGTCCGTACCGTCGTCCGCACCCTGGTCGAACGTGTCGTTCCCGTCGCCGCCCGTGTAGCTGTTGCTGACGGCTTGGTCGTCGATGAAGGTGTCGTCGAAGTCCGAACCGACGAAGTCCGTGATGTTGGAGAACTCGTCCGCGCCCTGGCCAGTGGCCGTGCCGGCCGCGACGTCGACGGTCATGCCCGCACTCGAGTTCGAGTAGTCGAGCGTGTCCGTGCCGCCGACACCGTCGACCGTGTCGTCGCCGTCACCGGGGATGAACGTCTCGTCCCCAGCGGAGCCGGTCAGGGTGTCGTTGCCGGAGCCCGTCACGAAGGTGTCGAAGTACCACAGCTGGTCACCCTCGTCGCCCACGTCCACGGCATCGCCGTCGGCGTTAGCGTCCTCGCCGGAGTCCCAAGCGCCGGTGTCGATGTTCGTCACCGTGTCGGTCGTCCGAGCGCCGTAGTCGATCGTGTCGCCGGCATCTGCGCCAACGCAGATCTGGCAGGTGCCGTTGAGGTAGTCGGAACCGTTCGCGGCCGCGTCCTCCACGATCACGTCGGCATCCGGGCCACCGTAGACCGTGTCGTCGCCGGCTCCGCCCGTGAGCGTGTCGGCACCCGGTCCGCCGCCGAGGTCGTCGTCACCATCGCCACCGGTGACGGTGTCGTCGCCGACCTGGCCGGCGAGGAAGTCGTCGCCCGGGCCGCCAGTGACGGTGTCGTTGCCGTCGTCGCCGTACGCCTGGAACTCCGGACCCGTTCCACTGAGGCCGGAGCCGTCGAGCGTGTCGTCGCCGACGCCACCGTACGCGTAGATACGGGCGATCCCGAGCAGCTCACCCGTCGCCCCGTTCAGGTTGAACGAGTCGTCGGTCACGCTGAGCGAGTTGTTCTGATCGTCGTCGAGCGTGAACGTCAGGTAGCTGTCGAGCCCGACGGTCAGGTCCACGACCCACGAGATCGAACTGTTGAACGGGTCACCCGTGTTCTCGTCGATCTCGAAGTCGTGGTACGCCCCCACGCTCGTGTCCGAAAGCACCACGATCGTCGAGGTGTTCGAGTTCGTCGCGCTCCCGCATGCAACCGCGTCAAGCTCGATCGCACCCGTCGTGGAGTTGACGGTCAGCGTCGATCCCGTGTTACCGGTGATCGTGATGCTAGCGGTGTCGGTCGACGCGTTATACGTACACGTGCCCGCCGCCAACGCCGACGTCGCTCCCACGACCGCCAACGCCTGGAACGCGAAGAGCGCTCCGACCGCCACGAGGGCAGTCTTCCGACGTACGAAACTCATTCACTCACCCCTTTCTCGATCCAATCCCACATCCCACACACCTGGAAGGCGCAAGCCGCACACGGGCACCCGCCCGAGCTACAGATCGACTTGAACCCCACCTACCAGAACGTCCCGCGCCCTCCAAGGTTGCGCGATGCCAACCTTCCGGCCGAGGGAGAACCCCACAGCCCGCTCGCCGCCTCGAGCAGGCTCCACCGCTCTCTCCCTTCTGTCTCGGTCGAACCCCTCCAGCCCACACAACAACGAACGGAGAAACGGGTCTCCTGGCGCGAGACTAGCCCGGAGGCGCGTGGCGAGTCAAACATCTCCAGGCTCGGCTCAGGCACGCGTGTCAAGCTGCTGGACGCCCGCCGCAGCGGCCCTCCTCCAGCGCACGTCAGCGCCGGGTTCCTGCTAGCCTCCGCCGCTGTATGCGCAACCGACGGCGATCGAGTCCGAGCCTGCTGGTGGCCCTCACCCTGTCGGTGCTGCTCAACGCCGCGCCCGTGGAGGCGGGGACGGCACACCTCACGATCACCCTGGCATCGCGCGACGGAGTCACCCGCCTGGAGCAGGGGCGGACCCTCCGATATGCAGCCATCCTCCGCAACGACGGGTCGGCGGCGGAGCTCGTCAACCTGGAGTTGGGGCTCGAGAGGGTCGCGACGGGCGCCTCGGTCCCGTTCTGGCGCGCCACCACCTCTGTCGGGGCGAACTCGACCATGAAGATCCGCGGTCGCGTGACCACGGGCCAGTGGTTCCCGAAGCCCGGGACGTTCCGGATCGTCGCGACCGCGCCCGTTCCCGTCGAACCCCTCGAGTTCCGCGTGACGAAGCCGGGCGTGGTCATCCCCCGGTTCCAAGACGTCACCGCCGACGCCGGTCTGAGTTTCACCGACGCGCACCCGATCGAGTGCGACAACCTCGCGGGTGGCACGGCCTGGGGAGACATCGAGGGCGATGGGGACCCCGATCTGTACGTCCCCCAGAAGGGTGCGCCAGCCCGCCTGTACGTGAACGACGGCACGGGGCACTTCACCGAGGAGGCGGCGTCACGAGGGGTCGCGAACCCCGGCCGGGACGGCGTCGGCGCGGTGTTCGTCGACTACGACAACGACGGTGACCCGGACCTGTACGTGGTGAACTTCGAGGGCAACCGCCTGTATCGGAACAACGGCTCCGGCCTCTTCGCGGACGTCACCTCCACCGCGGGGGTGGCAGGCACCTTCGGGATGTCGAGCGCATCGTGGGGCGACTTCGATCGTGACGGGTACGTCGACCTCTACGTCGCGGCGTGGGGCGACTGTTCGGCGGGTGGTCTCGGGTCCCTGCAGTACGGTCCCGACGTCCTGTATCACAACAACGGGAACGGGACCTTCACCGACGTGACGCAGTACATCGGAGGAGCGGCGGCAACGATGGGGGCCGGGTTCGAGGCTGCCTGGTTCGACTACGACCACGACGGCGACCTCGACATCTATCTGGCCAACGACTACCTGGGCTCCCAGCCGAAGTTCAACGTCCTCTGGAGGAACGACGGACCGGACGGGAGCGGCGGATGGCTCTTCACGAACGTGGCCGCCTCGGCGGGCGTCGACTACCGAACGAACACGATGGGCATCGGCCTCGCGGACTACGACCACGACCTCGACATGGACATGGCGCTGTCGAACATCGAGGCGAACCGGCTGTTCCGGAACGACGGAGACGGGACGTTCACCGACGTCGCCTATCGGGCCGGGGTCGCACGGGATCGGCAGCGCGTCGGCCTCGCCTCCGTGACGTGGGGCCTCGAGTTCAACGACCTGAACCTCGACACGTGGGAGGACCTCTACATGCCGGCGGGGTCGCTCCGGCTGAACGATCCCGAGGATCAGCCCAACGCGACGCTGGTGAACGCCGGGGACGGGACGTTCCTCGACCTCTCCGCGGCGAGTCACGCGAACGACCCGCAGGCTTCCCGGAGCGCGGCGATGGCCGACTACGACCTCGATGGACGGATGGACCTGTACGTCTTCAACCAGGGGGGGCAGCCGAAGCTGTTCCGCAACGTGACCGATGTCACGGGCAAGCACTGGCTCGAGATCGACCTGAACGGAACCCTCAGTAACGCGGACGGCTGCGGGGCCTGGGTGGTGGCCACGCTGGACTCTGGCGCGAAGCTGCTCCGGCAGGTCTTCTGCGGGTCCGTCGGGCTCGCGTCGGGGTCGTGGCCGAGCCTGCACTACGGGCTCGGCTCCAGCACGAGCGTGAGCTCGCTGCGCATCGAGTGGCCGTCCGGCGTCGTCCAGACGCTCTCCGACGTGGCAGCGGACCAGTTGCTGACGGTGACCGAACCGACGACCTAGCGCTCCGCTCTCAGGGGGGACGATGAACGCTGCTCGCAAGGCCTCGACGGTCCTGCTCCTGCTCGCGCTCGCCTGCGCCACCCTCGTCGCTCCGGCCTCGGCGGACGGGCGGCGGGCCACGGCACCGAGCCCCGCCTCGTCGAACCCGGCCACCTGGCAGCCGTGGATGCTCTCCTCGGCCGACCAGTTCCGGCTCCCGGCGCCCCCCGCCGACGACTCGGACCAGACCCTGGCCGAGCTGAGCGAGCTCCGGCGCCTCCAGCGCACCCGGACCCCCGCTCAGGAGAAGGCCGTCCGGTTCTGGAACGTCGGTGCGCCCACGCTGCGGTGGACGCAGGAGATGCTCGACATGATCGTCCTGCACCGCCCGAGCCCCTTCCCCACGCGCACGGCCAGGATGCTCGCCGACCTGCACATCGCGATGTACGACGCGATGGTCGCGGCGTTCGACTCGCGGGCGGCCTACGACCGCTCGCGACCGGCGACACTCGATCCGCGCATCCACCCGATGCTGCCCGCGAAGGGCTCCTCGTACCCGGACGTCCGCGCCGCGATCGCGGGTGCCGCCGAGTCGATGCTCGCGTACCTGTTCCCCGAGCACGATCCCGCCGACTTCACGGCGATCGCCGACCAGGCGACCGAGTCACGCCTGTGGGGCGGGATGAACTACCGGAGCGACGTCGACGCCGGCCGCGAGCTCGGCCACCAGGTGGCGGGAGTCGTGATCCAGTGGGCGATGGTGGACGGCACCCAGAACCCCTGGGACTTCGCGGACCAGCGCCTGTGCTCGACCACGGACTGCCAGGGCTCGGACGAGCAGTACTGGGTCCCGACGCCGCTCGTGTACCAGTACCCGCCCACCGACCCGATGGCCTCGAAGTGGGTGACGCTCCTGATGGCGACGCCGGACGAACTCCTGCCGCCACCTCCGCCCGCCTACGGCTCGGACAAGTTCTTCAAGAACGTCGCCGCCGTCAAGGAGGCGAACGACAACTCCTCCCCCGAGGACCTCCAGCTCGCGTACTACTGGGACGACGGCCCGGGTTCCTACGGCCCGGCGGGTCACTGGAACGAGATCGCGATGGAGCTCGCTCGGAACCGGGGGCTGGGCATGGCCGAGACCGCTCGCCTGTTCGCCCTGATGGACGTCGCGATCCGCGAGTCGTTCATCGCAACGTGGAACGCCAAGTACACGTACTGGAACATCCGGCCCGTCACCGTGATCCGCGA
>JBLNAW010000129.1:0-7930 GCA_050259555.1 Solirubrobacterales bacterium | reverse complement strand
CGAACAAGCCGTGGGACTTCTTCATGCTGTGCGAGATCGCCCCGGACCGGCTCCACCACGTGTTCTGGCAGCACTGGGACCCCACGCACCCGCTGTACCAGCCCGGCAACAAGTACGAGGGAGCGTTCCAGGACTACTACCGGTTCATGGACGAGCAGGTCGGCTCGCTGCTCGAGGTCCTGCCCGAGGACGCCGTCACGATCGTGATGAGCGACCACGGCGCGCGGCCGATGATGGGCGGCCTGTGCTTCAACGACTGGCTGATCCGCGAGGGATACCTGGCGCTCGAGACCGCGCCGACGCAGGTCATCCCGATCAAGGAGGCGAAGATCGACTGGCCGCGGACCACGGCCTGGGGCGACGGGGGCTACTACGGGCGCCTGTTCCTCAACGTGAAGGGCCGCGAGCCCCAGGGCATCGTCGAGCCGGCCAACTACGAGGCCGTGCGCGACGAGCTCATCGCGAAGCTCGAGGCGGCCCCCGGCCCCGACGGCGAGCCGCTCGGCACCCGGGTCTTCAAGCCGCAGGACGTCTATCCGGACGTGAAGGGCGTCGCGCCGGACCTCATCGTGTACTTCGGCGACCTGGGGTGGCGCTCGGTCGGCTCGGTCGGCAACCCGAGCATCTACACCTACGAGAACGACACCGGCCCCGACGGGGCCAATCACGACCGGGCGGGCGTCTTCGCGATGGCGGGGCTGCCCGGCCAGCAGACGGGCGAGGCGAGCGACCTCGACCTCGTGGACGTCGGCCCGTCGATCCTCAAGCTGTACGGCATCGAGACGCCCGAAGGGGCGGTCGGAAGGAGCTTCCTGTGACGCATCACCCAGATCAGAAGGGGTTCACCGTCTGGTTCACCGGGCTCTCGGGCTCGGGCAAGTCCACGATCGCCGAGATGCTCTTCCACGAGTTCCAGGCCCGGGGCCTGAAGACCGAGATCCTCGACGGCGACGTCGTCCGCCAGAACCTGAGCAAGGGTCTCGGGTTCTCCAAGGAGGACCGCGACACGAACATCCTGCGGATCGGGTTCGTCGCGAACCTGCTCACCCGCAACGGCGTCGCCACGATCTGCTGCCCGATCAGCCCGTACAAGGAGACCCGAGACGCGAACCGCGAGCTCATCGGGGACTTCGTCGAGGTCTACGTGCACGCCACCCTCGAGGAGCTGGCCGAGAACCGCGACCCGAAGGGCCTCTACAAGAAGGCGATGGCCGGCGAGATCAAGGGCTTCACGGGCGTCGACGATCCGTACGAGGTCCCCGAGGACCCCGAGCTCGTGGTGGACACGATGGTCGAGAGCCCCGAGGAGTCCCTCCAGAAGGTGCTCACCCGCCTGGTCGAGCTCGGCTACCTCGAGGCCGACACGGTCATGGTCGAGGGCGACCGCCTGCACTCGGGCATGACCGACCTTCGGGTCCACGACACCGGACACGTGGTCAAGGAGAGCTGAGCCGTCCGTCGAAGGGCGGCATGGTACCTTCCTCGCATGTAGAGGCTCGGCGCCCATCCGTTCGCGGGTGGGCGTCGCTGCATATCCGGGGGAGACGCATGGAGATCGAGATCGGCAAGGGCAAGGCGGCTCGGCGCTCGTACGGGTTCGACGAGGTGGCGATCGTCCCCTCCCGGCGCACCCGGGACCCCGACGACGTGGACATCTCCTGGGAGATCGATGCCTGGACCTTCCCCCTGCCGATGATGGCGAGCGCGATGGACGCGGCCGTGAGCCCGGCCACGGCGGTCGAGATCGGGCGTCTCGGCGGGCTCGCCTGCCTGAACCTCGAGGGCCTGTGGACGCGGTACGAGGACCCGGTCCCGGTCTACGAGGAGATCGCGTCCCTCCCGGACGAGAAGGCCACGCGGCGGATGCAGGAGCTGTACCTCGAGCCGGTGAAGGAGGAGCTGATCGGCCGGCGGATCGAGGAGATCAAGGCCGGCGGCGTGGTCTCGTGCGCCTCGCTGACGCCGCAGCGCGTGGCGCGGTACCAGCAGCTCGTGCTCGATGCCGGGCTCGACATCCTGGTGATCCAGGGGACGGTCGTCTCGGCCGAGCACGTGAGCACGCACTCGGAGCCGCTGAACCTGAAGGAGTTCATCCGCTCGTTCGACATCCCGGTCATCGTCGGCGGGTGCGCTTCCTACACCACCGCGCTGCACCTGATGCGGACGGGCGCGGTCGGCGTCCTCGTCGGCGTCGGGCCGGGGAACGCGTGCACGACGCGCGGGGTGCTCGGGGTCGGCGTGCCGCAGGCGACCGCGATCGCCGACGCGGCGGCCGCGCGGATGGAGCACCTGCACGAGACCGGGCGCTACTGTCACGTGATCGCCGACGGCGGGATGCGCACCGGCGGCGACGTCGCGAAGGCGATCGCGTGCGGCGCCGACGCGGTGATGATCGGCTCGCCGCTCACGCGCGCGTACGAGGCGCCGGGCCGCGGGTACCACTGGGGGATGGCGACCTTCCACCCCACGCTCCCGAGGGGCGCGAGGGTGAAGACCCAGCAGGTCGCGAGCCTCGAGGAGATCCTCAAGGGTCCCGCGCACGAGAACGACGGCACGTTCAACCTGTTCGGGGCGCTCGCGACCTCGATGGCGACGACCGGCTACGCCACCGTGAAGGAGTTCCAGAAGGCCGAGCTCGTCGTCGCGCCCTCGATCAAGACCGAGGGCAAGACGTACCAGACGCAGCAGCACGTGGGGATGGGGCACTGAGGGAGTGAGCGCCCAGCAGCCGCGGCCGGTCCTCGTCGTCGACCTCGGCGCGCAGTACGCACAGCTCATCGCCCGGCGCGTGCGCGAGTGCCACGTCTACTCGGAGATCGTCGCGCACGACGCGCCGCTCGAGGAGCTCCGCGCCAAGCGGCCCGCCGGACTGATCCTCTCGGGCGGGCCGGCGTCGGTGTACGAGGAGGGAGCGCCCTCGGTCGACCCCGGGCTGTTCGAGCTCGGCGTGCCGGTGCTCGGGATCTGCTACGGGCACCAGTTGATGGCGCGGGCGCTCGGCGGCGAGGTCGCGGCGACGGGACAGCGCGAGTACGGCGGCACGACCCTCCAGGTCACCGAACGCGGAGCGTTGCTGAAGGACCTCTCGGCCGAGGAGCAGGTGTGGATGAGCCACGGTGACGCCGTCACCCTTGCGCCGCAGGGGTTCCGCGTCACCGCCCACACCGACCAGATCCCGATCGCCGCGATGGAGGACCCCGAGCGTGGCCTGTTCGCGGTCCAGTTCCACCCCGAGGTCGCGCACACGCCGAAGGGCATGGCCGTGATGAAGCGCTTCCTCTACGACGGCTGCGGCCTCATGCCCGACTGGACCCCGGCGAACGTGATCGAGCGCAGCGTCGAGGCGATCCGCGCGCAGGTCGGCGAGGCCGAGGTGCTCTGCGCGCTGAGCGGCGGGGTCGACTCGGCCGTCGCGGCGCTCCTCGTGCACAAGGCGGTGGGCGATCAGCTCACGTGCGTGTTCGTCGACACCGGCCTGCTCCGCGAGGGCGAGCCCGAGCAGGTCGAGGAGACCTTCGGCCGGCACTTCCGCGTGCCGCTCGTGCACGTGAAGGCCGCCGACCGGTTCCTCGCGACGCTCGCGGGCCTCACCGATCCCGAGGACAAGCGCAAGCGGATCGGCACCGGGTTCATCCGCGTGTTCGAGGAGGTCGCTCGCGAGCACGCCGGCGCGCGCTTCCTCGTGCAGGGCACGCTGTACCCGGACGTGATCGAGTCGGGCTCGAAGACCGCGGCCCGGATCAAGAGCCATCACAACGTCGGCGGGCTCCCCGAGGACATGGACCTCGAGCTCGTCGAGCCGCTCCGCGACCTGTTCAAGGACGAGGTCCGCACGGTGGGGGCCGAGCTCGGCCTGCCCGAGGAGATCGTCCAGCGTCAGCCGTTCCCGGGACCGGGGCTCGCGGTGCGGATCGTCGGCGAGGTGACGGCCGAGAACGTCGCGATGGTCCGCGGGGCCGACCACATCGTGCGCGAGGAGATCCGCCGAGCGGGACTCGAGCGCGAGACCTGGCAGGCGTTCTGCGTGCTGCTCGCCGACGTCCGCAGCGTCGGGGTCATGGGCGACGGTCGCACGTACCAGCATCCCGTCGTGATCCGTGCCGTGACGAGCGAGGACGCGATGACCGCCGACTGGGCCCGCCTGCCCCACGAGGTCCTCGACCGCATCGCGAGCAGGATCATCCGCGAGGTCCCCGGCGTGAACCGCGTCGCCTACGACGTGACCAGCAAGCCCCCCGGCACGATCGAGTGGGAGTAGGCAGCCTCAGCCGTTGACGCGCTCGGCGAACACGACGAGGCGCTGGGAGGCGGAGAAGCGCGGGTTGCAGGTCGTGAGGACGAGCGTGGGTCGTTGCGTCGGGTCGAGCACCCAGCCCTCGGACGGCTGGATGATGAGGTGGCGCGTGACCCGGTAGTTGTAGATCCCGTACTCGGTCTGCAAGGTGATGCGGTCGCCCTCCTGCAGCTTGTCGAGCGACCAGAACGGGTGGAGGTACGTCGTGCGGTGGCCGGCGATCCCGACCCGCCCGTGGTCCTCCCACGGGTACGCCGTCTGCGTGTAGTGCCCGGGGCCCTTCTTCAGCGACTCGGTGTCGGTCCCCTCGACGACCACCATGTCGAGGTCGATCTTCGGGATGACGATGATCGCGACGGCCTTCCCGGGAACCTTGACGACCTGGTCGGCCGGCGGAGCCTTCGAGGGGTCCCTCGAGCCGACGTGGGTCTGGAAGCCGCGTCGGAGGTCGTTCTGGGCGCGCTGGGTCGCGAGCCCGGTGCCCCAGAGCAGCCAGCCGACGTACCCGCCGATCCCGAACGCCGCTACCAGGAACAGGATGCCGACCACCCGGAGCACCGCGCCCTGGCGCCGGCGGCGCTCGAGCAGCTCCTGCGGAGGCTCCGCCTCGTCCGACCGCGGCTTCGTTCCCTGCGCCATCTCAACAGTTTCGCAGAGGAAGGGCGGGAACTTGAGGTCCGGGGCGACCCCTAGGATAGGAGCGTGACCGCTCGCTCCCCCCTGCTCGAGTCGTTGAACCCCGTCCAGGCCGAGGCCGTCCTGCACACGGAAGGCCCGGTGCTCATCGTCGCCGGGGCCGGCTCGGGCAAGACGCGGGCGCTCACGCACCGGATCGCGTACCTGATCCGCGAGCACGGGGTGAGCCCGTACGCGATCCTCGCGATCACGTTCACGAACAAGGCCGCGCGAGAGATGGCCGCGCGCGTCGAAGGGCTCCTCGGCCAGCGGATCTCGAGCGGTATGTGGATCCTGACCTTCCACTCGGCGTGCTCCCGGATCCTGCGGCGCGAGCACGAGTACCTCGACCTGCCGAGCAGCTACACGATCTACGACGAGGGCGACACCGAGCGGCTCATCGCGGGCGTGCTGCGGGACCAGAACCTGGACGCGAAGCGGTTCCCGCCCCGCGCGATGGCCGCGGCGATCGGCAAGGCGAAGGATCACGTCGTGAGCGCCGAGGAGTTCGCGAACGCCGCCGGCAACTTCTACGAGCAGACGATCGCCAGGGTCTACTCGGCGTACGAGGAGCGCAAGCGCGCGGCCGGCGCCCTGGATTTCGACGACCTCATCGCCGAGGTCGTCCGCCTCTTCCGGGAGCACCCGGAGGTGCTCGAGCACTACCAGGAGCGCTTCCCGTACGTCCTGATCGACGAGTACCAGGACACGAACCGCGCGCAGTACCAGCTGGTGAACCAGCTCGCGGCGAAGTACCGGAACCTGTGCGTCGTCGGCGACGCCGACCAGGGCGTGTACTCGTGGCGCGGCGCGACGATCCAGAACCTCCTCGACTTCGAGCGCGACTACCCGGACGCCGCCGTTTTCCTGATGGAGCAGAACTACCGCTCGACCTCGAACATCCTGGCCGTCGCGAACGCGCTGATCGAGCACAACCTCCAGCGCAAGCCGAAGAGCTTGTGGACCGAGACCAAGGCCGGCGAGCTCGCGGTCCGCTTCCGCGCCGACAACGAGCACGAGGAGGCGCTGTTCGTCGCCGAGGAGACCCATCGGCTCGTCGAGGACGAGGGCTACCGGTACTCCGAGGTCGCGGTCTTCTACCGGACGAACGCGCAGAGCCGCGTCCTCGAGGACGTGTTCATGCGCGCGGGCACGCCGTACCGGGTCGTCGGCGGCGTGCGGTTCTACCAGCGCAAGGAGATCAAGGACGTGCTCGCGTACCTGCGGCTGCTCGTGAACCCGCAGGACGTGATCAGCGCTCGGCGCGTGATCAACACGCCGAAGCGCGGGATCGGCGACCAGACCGTCGCGGCGCTCGAGGGCTTCGCCGTGGTGGAGGGCATCGCGTTCCTCGAGGCCTGCCGACGGGTGGACGAGATCCTCACGCTCCAGCCTCGTGCGAAGGGGGCGGTGGCGGGGTTCGTCGACGTGATCGACCGGCTCCAGGACGCGTTCGACTCGGGCGCCGGGGCCCAGCGGATGGTCGAGGCCGCCGCGACGGAGTCCGGCTACCTGCTCGAGCTCGAGACCGAGCGAACGGTCGAGGCCGAGGGCCGCATCGAGAACATCCGCGAGCTCGGCGGCGTGGCGGCCGAGTACGAGGCCCGGTTCGCCGACGGCGAGCTCACCGACTTCCTCGAGTCCGTCTCGCTCGTCTCGGACCAGGACGAGTACGACGAGGAGGCCGGCAGCGTCACGCTGATGACCCTGCACATCGCGAAAGGCCTCGAGTTCCGGGTCGTGTTCATCATCGGGATGGAGGACGGGGTCTTCCCGCACTACCGCTCGATGGGCGACCAGGCGGAGCTCGAGGAGGAGCGGCGGCTCGCGTACGTGGGCATCACGCGCGCGCAGGAGCGCCTGTACCTGTGCCACGCGTGGAGCCGGACGCTGTTCGGCACGACCTCGTACAACCCGCCCTCGCGGTTCCTCGGCGAGATCCCGAGCGGGCTGCTGCGCTCGCTCGAGGGCGACGAGGAGGAGAACGGCACGGTCATCGGCGGGGGCGGGCGTTCGGCGATCCGCGAGGCCGTGGTCTCGGGCCGGCGCGAGCCGCTCGACATCGGCGCGGGGGACACGGTCCGGCACGACAAGTGGGGCGAGGGTGTGGTGCTCACGGTGAGTGGGTTCGGGTCGGAGGCCGAGGCGACCGTGCGGTTCGAGGACGCGGGGGAGAAGCGGCTGCTCCTCGCCTACGCGCCGCTCAGGAAGGTGGGCTGACGCTCGGGGCGATCCTGGCCGAGTCCGGGCTCGCGAGCTCGGACTGCGAGCGGCTCGGCGGCGGGGCGCTCGCTCAGCCGGTCAACACGTGGTCGAGCCTCGCTTACCTGCTCGCCGGCCTGTGGATCGTGGGGCTCGCCCGTCGCTCGCCCGGGCGGCGCGCCGAGCTCGCGGTCTTCGGCGTCGCGGTCGCGCTGAACGCGCTCGGCGGGTTCGCCTTCCACGGGGTGCAGACGTGGGGGGCCCGGTGGGTGCACGACGCCGCGATCATGACGGTGCTCGCGTTCGTGGTGGCGTTCGGGACCGCGCGGATCCTCGAGCGCTCGAGCGGCTGGCTGTTCCGCCGATACGCAGCCGGCGTCGTGGGGCTCGGGGTGGCGGTTGCGGCGTTCCCCGGTGCGGTGCAAGCGCTTTCGGCGATGCTCGCCGTCGGGGCCGGTGTGACCGAGGTCGTCGAGTACCGGCACGAGGTCCCCGCTCTCCGGCGCGAGGGCGTCACGGCTCGGCGGCTCGCGCGGTTCTCGGTCCTCGCGGTGCTCGCGCTCGCGGCCGCCGCGTTCCTCGTCGGGCGGACGGACGCCTGGCTCTGCGACCCCGAGAGCGGGTTCCAGTGGCACGCGGTGTGGCACGTGCTCTCGGCCGCGGCGATGGCGCTCTACGCGTACGGCGCGATCGAGCCGCACCCAGCGGGCCTCAGCTCGCCAGCGGGTCGATGAGCGCGTGCGCTCAGTGGAGCTCGAG
>JBLNAW010000128.1:0-2953 GCA_050259555.1 Solirubrobacterales bacterium | reverse complement strand
CACGCCTACGAGGTCGACGGGACCGTCTACTACGACGTCGGATCGTTCCCCGGATACGGCAAGCTCTCGGGGAACACGCTCGAGCAGCTCCGGGCGGGTCACCGCCAGGAGGTCGAGGTCGACCCGAGCAAGCGCTTCCACGCCGACTTCGCCCTGTGGAAGAAGGCGGGGCCCAGCCGGCTCATGAAGTGGCCGGGGCCGTGGGGGGACGGTTTCCCCGGCTGGCATGTCGAGTGCTCGGCGATGTCGATGAAGTACCTCGGCGATCGCTTCGACATCCACACCGGTGGCGTCGACCTGATCTTCCCCCACCACGAGGACGAGATCGCCCAGTCGGAGGGCGCGGCCGGTCACGAGGTCATCTCGGTGTGGGTGCACGGCGGTCACCTGCGCCTCACCGGCCAGAAGATGGCGAAGTCGACCGGCAACATCGTGCGGATCGGCGATCTCGAGGAGATGGGGTTCGATCCTCTCTCGTTCCGGTACCTCACTTTCCAGACCCGCTATCGGAGCGAGATGGACTTCTCCGAGGAGGCGATGCGCGCGGCCGACCAGCACGTGAAGCGCCTCCGCCAGCGGTTCGCCGAGTGGGGGGCACCGGCTGCCACGCTCTCCGAAGGCGCGCTCGCGCTCGACGCCCGGTTCCGCGAGGCCGTGGCCGACGACCTGAACATGCCGCAGGCGCTGGTCGTGCTCAACGAGACGGTCTCGGCCGACCTGCCGCCGGCGGAGCGCGCGGCGCTCCTATCCTCGTGGGACGCGGTCCTCGGGCTCGATCTCGACCGGGACGCCCGCGAGGCGTGGGAGCCGACGCCCGAGATGCGCGCACTCGTCGCCGAGCGCGACGGCGCCCGCGCGGCGAAGGACTTCGCGAAGGCCGACGAGCTCCGCGAGCGGCTCGCGGCGATGGGCCTCGAGGTCATGGACACGCCCGAGGGCACCAAGGTCCGCCCGAGCCTGTGACCTTCCCCTGCGCGGCTTGACCGCCGGGGTATGCTCTCGCGAAATCCGAAGGAGGGGGTGCGTGCTCGTGCGGAAGATGGGGCTCCTGCTGCTCACCGTGGCGCTCGCGTTCGCGGTGGCGGCGTGCGGCGGCGACGACAAGAAGACGGTCGACCTTCCCGGCGGCGGCCAGGTAGACATCGGGCAGGACGGGAACGGGATCACGATCTCGGGCCCGTCGGGCAACGTGAACATCGGGACGGCCGACTACCCGGACGCCTGGCCGAGCGACTTCCCGGTCCCCGACGGCGCGAGCCCCGTGTACTCGGTCGGCGCGACCGGCATGGTCGCGGTCTGGTTCTCGACCGACGCGAGCCAGGACGACACGAAGGCGTTCTTCACGAGCGAGCTTCCCTCGGCCGGCTACACGATCGACTCGACGAACGACTTCAGCGACGCGAGCGGCAGCTACACGGTGATGTCCGTCACCGGCAACGGGTGGACCGGCGGCATCTACATGGGGGACCTCGGATCGGTCGCGGCCGGATACTCGGGCAGCGACGCAGACTTCTGGGTGTCGCTCAGCCAGGCATCGACGTCGACGTAGACGCGGGCGACGGCTACCGGACGACCGTCAGATCCCTCGGCGCCTCGTTGAACCGCTCGACGCCGTCGGCGGTCACCGCGACGATGTCCTCGATGCGCACGCCGAGCCGCTCGGGCAGGTAGACCCCCGGCTCGACCGAGAACGTCATGCCGGCCTCGAGCGGCGTGGGGTTGCCCTGGACGATGTAGGGCGTCTCGTGGACCTCGAGGCCGATGCCGTGGCCGGTGCGGTGGATGAACCGCTCCCCGTACCCTGCCGTCTCGATGACGGCTCGCGCCGCGCGGTCGACGTCCTCGCACGACGCGCCGGGGCGCACGGCGGCGACGCCGGCCTCCTGGGCCTCGCGCACGACGCCGTGGACGCGGACGAGGTCCTCGGGTGGCTCGCCGACGACGACCGTGCGCGTGATGTCCGAGCAGTAGCCGGCGATCCGGCCGCCGAAGTCGAGTACGACGGCGTCGCCGGCCGCGATCACGCGCTCGGACACCTCGTGGTGCGGTGAAGCGGCGTTCGGCCCGGAGCCGACGATCGTGAACTCCACCGTCTCGTGCCCGTGCGCGAGGAGCGCATCCGCGAGATCCACGGCGACGTCGAGCTCGCGGCGCCCCTCGAACCGCACCGTCGCGATGTCGGCGAAGGCCGCGTCCGCGGCCGCCCCGGCCGTGCGGAGCGCCGCGAGCTCCTCGGCGTCCTTCACCGCACGCAGGAGCGGGAGCGCAAGCCCGGCGGTCGTGAGCGAGAGACCGTCGGCGGCCCGCTCGAGACCGAGCACGTGGGAGGCCCAGGTCTGGTCGCTCAGCGCCAGCCGGCCCGAGGGCGCGAGGCGGGCGGCAGCCTCGTACGGGTCGTCCCCGTCCGTCCACCCGAGCACCTCGACGAGATCGCCCGCCGGTGAAGCGAGAGCCGCCGGCCGTTCGAGCATCGGAACGAGCAGCACCGGATCGCGTCCCGGCGCCACGACGAGGAGGGTGAGCCGCTCGAGCGGCATCGGCCCGTATCCCGTGAGGTAAGCGAGATCGGCACCTGGCGTCACGAGCAGTCCGTCGAGACCGGCTCGGTCCGTGAGCGTCGTCGCTCGGTCCAAGCGCGCACGGAGGCGCTCGACGCTCACAGCTTCATCCTGATCGCGTGCGGCACGACGTCCACGGTCGCTCTCGTCGAGCCGAGCACCTCGCCGTCCGCTTCGATCGGCAGGGGCCGATCCGCCTCGATCGTCACCTTCTGTTTCACACGGAACTCCTCGATGTGATCGTGTGGAAGGTGCTCGCCACGGTACAGCTTCGGCAGGAGCGTGAACGAGTCAGACTTCGGTCCCTTGAAGACCAGGACGTCGAGCACCCCGTCCCCCGGGTACGAGCGCGGCGAGACCTTCATCCCCCCACCGTAATACTGCGCGTTGCCGAT
>JBLNAW010000127.1:0-8391 GCA_050259555.1 Solirubrobacterales bacterium | reverse complement strand
CCGCCTCGGCGGCGTCCATCGCCTGCGCGCGGGTGCCGGCGAGGACGACGGCCACCGGCTCGCCGACGAAGCGGACGACGTCGGCGGCGAGCACGGGACGCCGGAACACGTCGGGGAGATCCTCGACCGAAGGCATCCGCATCCCCGGAAGATCGGCCGAGGTGAACACCCCGGCGACCCCGGGCATGGCACGCGCGTCGCCGTGATCGATCGCACCGACGCGGGCGTGCGCAATCGGCGAGCGGACGAATACGGCGTGCAGAGCGCCTTCGCAGGGAACGTCCTCGAGGTACCGGGTCCCTCCCGTGAGGAGCCCGCGGTCCTCACTCCGGCGCACGGCTCCTCGTCGGATGCGTCGCTCCCGAGGCATGCGCGGATGATACGCAGCTCGGGCGGCGAGCCGTCCGGTCCTAGCCGAGGGATCCGGCCACGAGTCGGCCGCCGACGAGGACGGCGGTGGGGAGCATGCCGCCGATCCCATCGAGGGACGGGGCGAGCGGGTCCTCGGGGAAGACGACGAGGTCCGCGTCCTTGCCCACCTCGATCGAACCGGTCCGCTGCTCGAGCCCGAGCGCGAAGGCGCCGTCCGCGGTGTAGCCGGCCATCGCCTGATCGAGGGAGATCGTCTCCGCGCTCCCGAGCTGCGAGCCCGCCCACGTTCGCCGGGTCACGGCCGTTCGGATCCCCAGCCACGGATCGATCGGATCCTCCCACGAGGTCGCCGGGGCATCCGAGCTCAGGGCCGGCCGGAGCCCGAGCTCGATCATCGTGCGGAGGGGATAGGCCTGTGCGCACCGCTCGTCCCCGAGCTGGTCCCGGTAGGCCTCGCCCTCGGCGAACAGGAACACCGGCTGTGGCAGCGGGACCAGGCCGAGCTCCTGCATGCGCCGCAACGAGCGCGGGCCGGGGAGCGTGCAGTGCTCGATCCGGTGGCGACGCATGCGCGCGCTCTCCGCGGGATCGCCCGACGCTCGCTCGGCGCGCTCGATCGCGTCGATCGCGGTCGCGATCCCCAGGTCTCCCATCGCATGGATGCCCACGCGCAGTCCGCGGGCGATCGAGGCGCCGACCAGCTCGGTGAGCTCGTCCGGGGTGTGGATCAGCATCCCGGAGTCCTCCCCTCCCTCGAACGGGCTCGAGACCGCAGCCGTCCGGCCCGCGATGACCCCGTCGGCGAACAGCTTCGTGCCGATCACCGGGAGCTCGAACGCGGCTGCGGGTCCCACGGTCTCGGGATCGGCGAGGAACCGGACGTTCGGGCCCGCCCACCCGTCGGCGAAGACGTCCGACCAGATCCGGGGCTCCTGCGGATGGAACGCGCCGAGCAGCGCCTCGCCGATGGTGGTGATGCCGCGCGCGAGGATCTCCCGGCCCGTTGCCTGCAGGGCGCGGGCGATCTCCGGGACGCCCACCGGCGGGATCAGCGCCTCGACGAGGCCCTGCGCGGTCTCCAACAGCAGTCCGGTCGGCTCTCCCGCGGGGTCGCGGACGATCGCGCCGCCGGCCGGGTCCGGCGTTCGATCGTCGACGCCGGCCAGCTCGAGGGCGCGGGAGTTCGCGACGCTCATGTGGCCGCACGATCGAGTCACCAAGGCCGGGTGGTTCGGCACGGCCCGGTCGAGCTCGAGCCTGGTGGGGTGCCGCCGTTCCGCCAAGCGTCGGTCGTCGTACCCCGATCCGACGACCCAGGCACCCTCGGGCGTCGATGCGGCTCGCGCGGACATCCGCTCCATCAGCAAGTTGAGGCGGACGACGCTCGGCGGAAGGCAGGACACCCTCAACGACGACAGCGCGCAATCGAACGCGTGGATGTGCGCGTCGATGAACCCGGGAGCGACGAAGGCCCCGCTCAGATCGACCACCTCGCCTCGTCCCTTGGCGAGATCGGCGATGGTCGGGTCGTCGCCGATCTCGCCGATGGCCCCGCGATCGATCAGGAGCGCCGTCGCGCGCGAGATCGGGCCCCCGGGGGAGCGCCCGAACCTGAGGAGGCGTGCGTTGACGAGACCGACCACGTCGCCCTCGTCTTCGCGATGTGTGCTGGCGCCCATCCTCGAGCTCCTCGCCGGTAGCGTAGTCGGGCGCCGTCATTGCCGCGGAGCCGGGAGCTCGTCGGTACGGCCGTGCCCGGTCCGCGAGGTGCGGTCGGGATTTGCGGAGAGATGCACGATGGGCAACTATCTCTGCGGAGACGGGGGGCCCGGGTCGCAGTGACCGGCCCGGCGCCGATCGCGTCAGGCCCGCGCACTCGGCCACCGTCTTCATGAGCCTGATAGGAGGGGGTATGGAACTCCGACGGCGCCCGATCATCTACCTCGCCCTCCCGCTGGTGCTGGCCTTGGTCCTCTCCGCATGCTCGAGCTCGTCCGGAGACAAGGGTCAGGGTGGCAACGGAGGTTCCGTGACGCAGGGAGGGGTCCTGCGGATCGGCACGAGCTCCGGCCTCACGTCGCTGAACCCCTTCGTCGGGTTCAACCAGGACGACTACTCGGCCTGGATGTACATCTATCCGAGCCTTCTCCAGTACGACACCACCACACCCACCTACGACTACATGCCGAGCTTCGCCACCGAGTGGTCGCAGTCCTCCGACGGCCTGACCGTCACGTTCAAGACCCGCCCGGACGCGAAGTGGTCCGACGGCGAGCCGCTCACGGCCGACGACGTGGCGTGGACGTTCAACATGATCAAGCAGTACGCGGACGGACCGACGGGCGCGTGGGCCGGCAGCGTCACCTTCCTGAAGACGATCGAGGCGACCGACGCCAACACGGTGGTCGCGACGTACGAACAGCCGTCTGGGACGGCCCTGTTCGACCTCGGCCTCACGCCGATCCTGCCGCCGCAGACGTGGGAGCAGTACGCGACCGGTGACGGCAAGGCGGTGAAGCAGTTCCCGAACGAACCCGAGAACGGTCAGCCGCTCGTGGGCGGGGGCCCGTTCATCCTCACCGAGTACCGGAAGAACGACATCGCGCTCTTCGAGAAGAACCCGAACTGGTACGGCGACCCGCCCCACATCGACGGGTTCGGTCTCCAGTTCTTCCGGGACGAGGACGCGATGATCACCGCGCTGAAGACGGACCAGCTCGACGCGATCAACGAGATCCCACCGACGAGCGTCGACACGCTCAAGTCGGCGGGTATGACCGTGTACGACGGTCAGGCGCTGGCGCTCCGTGACTTCATCTTCAACCTGGACCAGCCGCCCCACAAGGAGTTGCTGAACCCGCAGGTGCGCGAGGCGTTCGAGTACGCGATCGACCGGGAATCGATCGTCCAGACCGCATGGCTCGGGTACGCCTCACCCGGCTCGACGATCATCCCGGCGGGGAACGCCACCGGCGGTACCCAGTGGCACGACGACAGCGTCCAGCCGCTGCCGTACGACCTCGACAAGGCGAACCAGATCCTGGACTCGCTCGGGTACACGCGGGGATCGGACGGCATCCGGGTGGCCGACGGTCATCCGATGGAGTACGAGGTCGTCTTCCCGCTCGACGAGGCAGGGGCGGGCGATCGCGCGTTCCGGATCATCCAGGAGGGCTTCAAGCAGATCGGCGTGACCCTCATCCAGAAGCGGCTCGACACCAACTCGGCGTGGGCGGCGATGTACTCCAAGGGCCACTACATCTTCGATCTCGCGATGTGGGACTGGTTCCCGGCCGCCGACCCCGACTTCATCCTCGGGGTCCTGACGTGCGATCAGTGGGCGAACTGGAACGACACCGGATATTGCAGCGATCAGTACGACGCGCTGTACAAGCAGCAGAAGTCGGCGATCGATCCGAAGGCACGTCAGCAGATCATCTTCCAGATGCAGGAGTTGGCCTTCAACGACCGCCCGTACATCATCCTCACCTACGACACGCGACTCGATGCGTGGTCGCCGAAGTGGGATGGCTTCGAGGAGTCGACCCAGGGGATCTTCAACAACTTCTCCACGCAGAGCCTGACGTCGGTGCATCAAGCGTAGGGGTCGTCCGGGGCGTGATGTGACGTGCGGCGCGCCGACTACCTGATCAAACGCGCGGTGTTCGCCATCGTGACCGTGTTCGTGGCGATCACGCTCAACTTCTTCCTGTTCCGGGTCCTCCCGGGCGACGCGGTCCGCAACCTCGCCCGGGTCCCGCGCGCCAGTGAATCGTTGCGACGCTCGCTCGAGGTGCAGTTCGGGCTCGACAAGCCGATGTGGGAGCAGTACCTGATCTACCTGCGGGAGCTTGCCCACGGGAACATGGGCATCTCGTTCAGCAATCAGCAGCCCGTCTGGGACAACCTGCGGGAGGCCCTTTGGAACACGCTCCCGATGGCCACGCTCGGGACCGTGGTCGCGATCTTCATCGGGATCGCCACCGGGGTGCTGTCGGCCTGGCGGCGCGGCACGAAGCTCGACCACACGAGCACCAACCTCGCGATCGCCTTCTACTCGTTCCCCACGCAGTGGCTGGCGCTCGTGCTGCTGATCTACCTGTCGGCCTGGTTCCCGAGCCACGGCAGGACGGACCCGTTCTTGATCGATCCGACCTGGTGGGAGCATGAGGTGGACGTCCTTCGACATATGGCGCTCCCGTCGCTCACGTTCGCGCTCACGCTCTACGGCGAGTACACGCTCATCGTCCGCTCGGCGATGCTCGAGACCCTCGGCGAGGATTACGTGCTCACCGCGCGCGCGAAGGGCCTCCCGCAGCGCAGGATCGTCGCGCGACACGCGTTCCGCAACGCGCTGCTGCCGACGACCACGCTCATCGCACTCTCGCTCGGCTACATCGTCGCCGGCGCGATCTTGATCGAGACCGTGTTCTCGTGGCCGGGGATCGGCAACGCCGTCTACCAATCGGTCACCGAGCGCGACTACCCGATGCTGCAGGGCGCGTTCCTCGTGCTGACGGTCTCGGTCGTCTTCTTCAACTTCCTCGCCGATCTCCTCTACTTCAAGCTCGACCCGAGGATCACGGAGTAGCCATGGGGATGCGGGCCGATATCGCCGAGGAGGGTGCAGGGCTGCAGGGGCCTCCGCCGCAGCGGGGGCGCAAGAACTGGTTCTGGCGGGTGGTCTCGGAGAGCCTGCAGGCGAAGATCGGGTTGGGCGTCCTGCTGTTCTTCATCGGGATCGCCGTCCTGGCGCCGTGGATCATGCCGTACGACGTCCACACTCGGGTCGGGCCCGTCTACGCGCCGCCGTCCTTGCAGCACCCGCTCGGCCTGGACGACGGGGGGATCGACATGGTGTCCCTGCTGATCCAGGGCGGCAGGATCTCGCTCGTCGTCGGGTTCGCCGCGACCCTGGTGGCGATGTTGATCGGCGGCGGGATCGGCATCATCGCGGGCTACTTCGGGGGCTGGGCGGACAGCGTCCTTATGCGGATCACCGACTACTTCCTGGTGATCCCCGACCTGCCTCTCGCGATCATCGTCGCGGCCGTCTGGGGCGCGAGCCTTACCCACCTGATCTTCGTCATCGCGTTGTTGCTGTGGACCACCACGGCTCGGATCGTCCGAGCGCAGGTGAAGAGCGTGCGCGAGCGGGTCTACGTGCGGAGGTCGCGGTCCCTCGGAGCGAGCGACCTCCGGATCATCTTCCGCCACGTCCTCCCCCAGATCGGTCCGTTGCTGGTCGCCAACGTCGTCCTCACGACCGCGGTGGCGATCTTCGACGAGACCGCGCTCGCGTTCCTCGGGCTCGGAGATCCCACCGCCATCACATGGGGGAACATCATCGAGTTCGCGTTCCTTCGGACCGCGATCTCCTCGGGTGCCTGGTGGGCCGTCATCCCCGCGGGGCTGTGCGTCGCGCTCGTCATCATGGGGTGCTTCTGGCTCGGGCAGGCGATCGAGGACGCGTTGAATCCCCGTCTGAAGGTCTCGTACCTGTCGCCTCGGAGCTTCCGCGTCCGGCCGCTCTCCGAGATGGAGGCCGACGGCCGATGAGCCTCCTCGAGGTCCGAGACCTGCACGTCTGGTTCGACCTGCCCGAGGGCGAGCAACTGCACGCCGTCCAGGGGGTGAGCCTCGACCTCGACGCGGGGGAGCGGACCGGGCTCGTCGGCGAGTCCGGTTGCGGCAAGACCACGATCGTCCTGTCGCTGCTCGGCCTGCTGCCGCCCTCGGCGACCGTCTCGGGTGACGTGCGGTTCGAGGGGGAGAGCATCCTGCAGGGCTCCGAGGAGACGATGCAGGTCCATCGGTGGAAGGACATCTCGATGGTCTTCCAGGGAGCGATGAACGCGCTCAACCCGGTGAAGACCGTGCAGGCGCAGATCGTCGAGCCGATGGAGTTCCACGGGACGGCGGAGGGTGCCGAGGCGCGCACGCGGGCCGGCGATCTCCTGGAGATGGTCGGGATCCCGGCGGCGGCCGGGGCCCGATACCCGCACGAGTTCTCGGGCGGCATGCGCCAACGCGCGGCGCTCGCGATGGCCCTCGCGTGCGAGCCGAAGGTGCTGCTCGCCGACGAGCCGACGACCGCGCTCGACGTGATGGTCCAGGCGCAGATCCTCGAGCTGCTGGTCAGGCTCGCCGAGGAGCTCGACCTCGCGCTCGTGCTGGTGACGCACGACCTCCCGGTCGTGGCCCAGGTGTGCCAGCGGGCCGTGGTCATGTACGCCGGTGAGGTCGTCGAGAGCGGACCGATGGACGCCCTGTTCCACGCGCCGCGACACCCCTACACGCGGCTGCTCTTCGCGGCGACACCGAGCCTCCACGGGGAGGAGGCCGTGATCTCGATCCCCGGAACGCCGCCGCGGCTCGACCGCGAGATCGTGGGCTGCCCCTTCCATCCCCGCTGCGACCGCGTGTTCGACCGATGCCTGGTCGAGCGGCCGGTGCTGGTGCCGGTCGACGATCAGCGTCGCTCGGCCTGTCACCTGAACGACGAGTGGGCCGCCGTCGGCCGCGGGGAGGGATGAGTCCCGTGCAGGCCGGGCAACCGGCGGGGGCGGGTGTCGCGACGCCCACCTCGGCACCCCTGCTGGAGGTCCGCGACCTGTTCGCGACCTATCCCGTCCGACGTGGGATCGTCGGCGCGCTCCGGCGAACACCCCGGCGGGTGGTTCGCGCGGTCGACGGCGTGAACCTCTCGCTCGGGAAGGGCGAGATGCTCGCGCTCGTCGGGGAGTCGGGCTGCGGCAAGACCACGACGGCCAAGGCGATCCTCCGCATGATCGACGTCGCCTCCGGCTCGATCAGGCTGAACGGTCGGGACATCACCCGGACCTCGCAGCGTGACCTGCGTCCGCTCCGCCGGACGATGCAGATGATCTACCAGGACCCCTACGAGTCGCTCGATCCCCGGTTCCGCGTCCATCAGGTGGTCGAGGAGCCGCTGCTGATCCACGACGGTCATCGGGACCGTTCCGGGAGGCACGTCCGCGTCGTCGACGCCCTCGTCCGGGCCGAGCTCACGCCGCCGGAGCTGTTCCTCGAC
This sequence comes from Solirubrobacterales bacterium, assembly GCA_050259555.1. Lineage (GTDB taxonomy): Bacteria > Actinomycetota > UBA4738 > UBA4738 > HRBIN12 > HRBIN12. The sequence continues at coordinate 965 of JBLNAW010000127.1, read as the reverse complement.
CGGTTCCCGCACGAGCTCTCGGGCGGTCAGCGGCAGCGGGTCGCGGTCGCGGCGAGCCTCGTCCTCGGCCCCGAGCTGCTGCTCGCGGACGAGCCGGTCTCGATGCTGGACGTGTCCGTGCGGGCCGGCATCCTCACGCTGCTGGACAAGCTGCGGCGCGAGAACGACATGGGCGTCCTCATGATCACGCACGATCTCTCCACGGCCGCCCACTTCGCCGATCGGATCGCCGTCATGTACCTCGGGCGCATCGTCGAGGAGGGGCCGGCGAGGTCGGTCATCGAGGATCCTCAGCATCCGTACGCGAAGGCGCTGCTGTCGGTCGTGCCCCGGCGCGATCCTCGAGACCGTCTGGAGCCCCAGATCCTGCGCGGCGAGACGCCCAACCCGATCGACGTGCCGACGGGCTGCCGCTTCCACCCGCGATGTCCGGTGGCGCGCGACGAGTGCCGCACGACGGATCCCGAGCTCCGCCCCGTCCCCGGGTCTCCCGATCACCGCGCCGCCTGTGTCCTGATCGGGACCTGAGGGTCGGGTCTCCGGTCTCGGACCCTTCCCGAGGACGCCGAGCCCGGGGCGTAGCATCGAGGCGTCATGGCGGCGGCGATCTCGGTTGCCGGTCTCGAGAAGTCCTTCGGCCGCACGCGGGCCCTCGACGGCCTCGACCTCGAGGTCCAGGTGGGCGAGGTGCACGGCTTCGTCGGTCCGAACGGCGCGGGCAAGACGACGACGATCCGGATCCTCCTCGGACTGATCCGAGCCGACGCAGGGTCGGCTCGGCTCCTCGACGGCGATCCCTGGGTCGAGCGCGTCGCGCTGCACCGCCGTCTCGCGTACGTGCCGGGCGAGGTGAGCCTGTGGCCGACCCTCACCGGCGGCGAGATCGTCGACCTGCTCGGCCGGCTCCGCGGCGGCCTGGACCCGAAGCGGCGGGCCGAGCTGCTCGAGCGTTTCGAGCTCGACCC
>JBLNAW010000126.1:0-16143 GCA_050259555.1 Solirubrobacterales bacterium | reverse complement strand
CATGGGCAAGTTCGACCAGGCCCTCGGTCTCCTGCGCCGGGTCCGCACGAGCGAGGAGGTGGCCGGACCCGAGGTGCTGCGGGTCTGGTACGTGACGGGCTCGATCCTCGAGCAGGCGGGGCGGGCGCAGGAGGCGGCCCGGGAGTTCGCGAAGATCGTCCGGCACGACGCCGCAGCATTCGACGCGGCCGAACGCCTGGCTCAGCTCTCGGGCTGAGGGCCCGAGGCCTCCGCCCTCTCGCGCTCGGCGCGCTTGCGCCAGTAGCGCACGATCCCCATGGCGTTCATGCGGATGCTCGAGAGCGTCTCGAAGCGCGCGAGGTCGACGTCGGCCTCCGCGCCGGTCTCGACGTCGCGCCGAGCCTCCTCCTCGAGCAGGGCGACGATGTCGTCGAGGTCGTCGGTCCGCTCCAGTGCGACCCGGACGACCTCCGCCCACCCCCGCGTCCGACGGACGGCCAGGTCGCAGATCCGATCCACCTCCGTCACGGGGCCGAAGTGCGAGAAGAGGACGAGGCCAGAGCGAGCCCGCTCGCGGATCCGCTCGATGCTCCCGACGCTGAGCTCGAGATCGAAGTCCGGCGGGGGGGTCGCGGGCCGGAGCACGCGGACGTCCGGAACGTGGATCCCGAGCGCGTCCCCCGTGAACACCGCACCGGTGGAGGTGTCGGCAAGTGCGACGTGATGGGAAGCGTGCCCCGGCGTATCGAGCACCTCGAGCGCCCGGCCGCCGAGGTCGATGCGGTCGCCGTCGCTCAGGGAGCGGATACGGTCGGCCGGAACGGGCTCGACGGGGCCAAACAGCGAGGCCATCTGCTTGGGTCCGTAGAGGCGGGTCGCGCTCGCGACGAGCCTCGTCGGGTCCTGGAGATGTGGCGCGCCGCGCTCGTGGACCCAGACGGTCGCGCGCGGGAAGGCCCGCACGAGCCCGCCGACGCCGCCCGCGTGGTCGAGGTGGATGTGGGTCACCACGATGTGCGCAAGGTCCTCGGGGCCGATCCCGAGTCGCTCGAGCCCGGCGACGACGTGCTCGGCCGAGGTCGTCGGACCGGTCTCGACGATGGCCGGCTCATCGGCGGCGAGCAGGTACGCGGCCGTGTAGCGCTCGCGGCCGCCGTAGAAGGTGTCGATCGCCGTAAGACCGGGGGCGACCCCGAACACGACCGGCTCCATGACCGGAGTGTAGGTGCGCGTCGCGTCGACGGCGACCGCTCGACGGCCACGCGGTCGGAACCACTGCGTCGCACGCTTCTCGGGCGTGTCGGCAGGAGGTGCTAGCGTTCCGCCCACCCTCCCCCGGATGAGGGGAGGTCACATGGTGACGGTGAACGTGGTGGTGCTCGCCGGCACGGTCGCGGCGGACCCCGTCGAGCGGCGCATGCCGTCGGGCGACGAGGTCACCGAGCTCAGGCTCTCGGTGCCGGAGGTGGGCAAGCGTCTCCTCCCGCTGCCGGTCGCGGCCTGGCATCGCGACGTCGGGAAGCGGTCCCTGAAGGGCATCGCCAAGGGCGACGATGTGCTCGTCCACGGGCAGCTCGTTCGGCGCTTCTACCGGAGCGGAGCCGGCGCGCGGAGCCTGACCGAGGTGGTGGCGATGGGCATCAAGAAGCTCGAGGTGCCTCCGGCCGAGTAGCCACGGCTCGGGACGTCATCCGCCGTCGAGGTCGAGCGGCCGGAGCACCATGCCGCTCCGCGGCTTCGGCCAGAAGAAGGTCGACTTCTGCGGGAGCCGTTCCCCGCGGTCGATGACGGCGCGGATCCGAAGGGCATCCGTCCTCGGCAGGATGTAGGCGGCCGCGGCGCCGCCGTGGCGCACGGCGTCCTCAGCCTCGACCGCGTCGTGGGTGAAGGACAGATCGTCGTCACGGCCAGCGAGCGGGCCGTCGTGGAGCGCGCAGACCGTCGGTGGTGTGCCCTCGAGCTGCACCACGTGGTGCGAGAGCACGCCCTCGTCGAGCGTCACGACGCCGTACACGAGCTCCTCGTCGTCGACGGCGTCGAGGACCTCGTGCAGGTCCAGGACGTGGGTGCCCGTGTCGCCCGGGTCGCCTGTTCGGAGCACGCGGTGATAGGGGAGCACCGGGGGCTCTTCGGCGGCCGAGTCCACGAGGAGCATCATCACGCGGTCCCACGGCCCTGGGCCGTGCAACGCGCGCATCTCGTCTCGGTACCGCAGGGACATCGTGTACCGGTGATGGCCGTCGGCGATCATCATGGACTCGTCGGCCAGCCAGAGCCCGACGTCCGCTTCCCCCGGATCCAGGAGCCACATGCGGTGCTCGACGCCGGCCTCGTCCGTGGTCTCGGCGTCCGGGGAGCGAGCGTCCGCTCCCTCGAGCGCGGCGGCGAGCGGCTCGACCGGGCCGCGGAACACGGCCTGGATGGACGACAGGTTCGCGTTCACGGCGCGGATCAGCCGGAGCCGGTCCTCGATCGGGCCCTCCATCGTGCGTTCGTGCGGCAGGATCGTTCCTCCCCAGTCCTCGAGCTCGACCGCCCCGATGACGCCTCGCAGTCGCCGAACCCTGCCGTGCAACAGGAACCGCATCTCGTACGCGTAGAAGGCCGGGCCGTCGGTCGGGACGAGGACGCCCTCGGACCGCCAACGCCGGAGTTCCTCCGCGGCCCTCCTATACTTGTTGTCCTCGTCGTCGTCGGCCGGCAGGTCCTCGCCGAGCTCCAGGCGGATCACGTTGTACGGGCTGAGGTCGCGGAAGCGGCGCTGCTCGAGCGGCGAGATCACGTCGTACGGCGGCGTCGTGACGAGGTCGTGCGAGCCGATGCGCGCACGGTCGAACATCAGGCCCACGAACGGAGAGACCCGGGACACGCGCCTTGTATAGCAGACACCTCGACCGCGAGCCCGAGAGCGCCTACGACCTGTTCGCGCGCGGAACGAAGCTCCTCGCCGAGGGCCATCCCCACCAGGCGGCCCTCGTGCTCTCGCGCGCGAAGCTGCTCGAACCTGAGAAGGGATCGATCCGAGAGGCGCTCGGACGGGCGCTCTTCATGTCCGGGCGTGTCGGGAGCGCACGTCGCGAGTTCGCGAAGGCCGTGGCGCTCGACCCGACGAACGATTACGCGCACTTCGCGCTCGGGCTCGCGTGTGCTCGCACCGGGGAGCACAGCAGAGCCGTGGCGCACCTGCGGCTCGCGGTCGCGATGCGCCCCGGTGTCGAGCACTACCGTGAGGCCCTCGCTCGGTCGGTCGGCTGAGGTGCGTCTCGCCGACCGGTACGACGTCCTGCTGCTCGATCTCGACGGCGTGCTGTTCCGGGGCGACGAGACCGTTCCGGCAGGACCGGACACCCTGGCAGCGCTGCGCTCCGACGGGCACCGGCTCGCGTTCGTGACGAACAACTCGGCACGGACGCCGGAGCAGGTGGCGCAGAAGCTGCAAGGGCACGGCTACGCGGCTCGGTCTGACGAGGTCGTGACCTCGGCGCTCGCGACGGCGGACCTGCTCCGAGCCGACGGGGTCGGTGAGGCGTTCGTGGTCGGGGAGGACGGGATCCGGTGCGCCCTCGAGGAAGCCGGGATCGCGGTCCTCGAGGGCGAGCCGAGGCGAGCGGAGTGCGTCGTCGTCGGCTGGGACCGCGACGTGACGTACGCGAAGCTGAAGACCGCCTCGCTCCTCGTGCAACGGGGCGCGCGCCTCGTCGCCACGAACGGTGATCGCTCGTATCCGGCTCCGGACGGGTTCTGGCCGGGCGCCGGAGCCCTCCTGGCCGTCGTGACGACGACGACCGGAGCCGAGCCGGAGATCGTCGGCAAGCCGCACCCTCCGCTGTACCTCGCCGCGGTTCGGCGGCTTGGTGGGGAGCATCCGCTCGTCGTCGGCGACCGGCTCGAGACCGACATCGCCGGTGCGCGGGCGCTCGGTTGGGACTCCCTCCTCGTCCTGTCCGGCGCGACGAGTAGCCAGATGGCCGACGCATCCGACGTCCGGGCGACGTACGTCGAGCCCGATGTCGGAGCGCTCCTGCAGGATCTCGCCCCTCAGCGATAGTCGGGCCGAGGCGGGAGCGAGGGGTCCGTCCGACGGCCCCGGAAGAACATCCACGTCACCGCGGCTCCGAACGCGAAGCCCCCGATGTGAGCCCAGTACGCGACCCCGCCCGAGACGTCCGTCCCGAGCTGGCCCACCCCGCTGAAGATCTGCAGGACGAACCAGCCGATCAGGACCACGGCCGCCGGCAGCTGGATCCAGGTGATGAAGAAGAAGATCACGAGCGTCGTCACGCGGGCCCTCGGGAACAGGACGAGGTATGCGCCGAGGACCGCGGCGATCGCGCCCGAGGCGCCCAGGGTGGGGAGCGTCGAGCCTGCGTCGAAGGCGAGCTCGAGCAGCATCGCCGCGAGACCGCCGAGCAGATAGAAACCGATGAACACCAACCGCCCGAGCCGGTCCTCGACGTTGTTGCCGAAGACCCAGAGGAACAGCATGTTGCCGGCGATGTGGAGCCATCCTCCGTGCAGGAACATCGCGACGAACACGGAGGCGACCCAGCTCTTGTTCGGGCACCTGCGCTGCAGGTAGTCCTGGATCCTGCGCCCGTTGCCGACGCCGAACTCGGCGTCGAGCGCGGTCCGCGCCGCCGCGCCGCCGGACGCGAGGTTCTCCTGATGCGAGACCTCCCAGGGGATCTCGGCGTTGCAGTAGAAGAACGTCTGCTGCTCGTTCTGGGTCCCGAACGTCGGCTGCCAGAGCAGGAACACGACGATGTTCGCCGCGATGAGCGCGAGGGTGACCCACGCGGTCCGGCGGGTCGGATTCGAGTCGTGGATCGGGATCACGGGTGGGCCTCACGTGCTCGGATGGCGACGGCCGAAGGGTAGCAGCGTGTTCGAGCGGGAGGGCCACAGCGGCGCGGCGTATCCTGTGGGGGGAACCCGCCTCCAGGAGGATGATGCGATGACCAGCATGGGTGACGTCCGCAGGATCGTCGAGGCCGCGGTCGGCAAGCTCTCGCCCTCGAAGGCGCAGGAGCTCGCGCGCTCCGTCATGCACGGCGAGGGCAAGGAGCAGATCGCGAAGGCAGCGCAGGAGCTGCAGGACTGGTCGAACAAGAACCGGCAGCGCTTGACGGACCTCGTCCGCAGCGAGGTGCGCTCGCAGTTGTCCGCGATGGGCGTCGCGAGCAAGGACGACGTCGATTCGCTCAAGAAGCGCGTCCGTGAGCTCGAGCGCGGCGGTCCGAAGCGCTCGACCGCGAAGAAGCCCTCCGCGTCGAAGAAGGCCGTCGCGCGGAAGCCTGCCGCCAAGCCCGCCGAGGCCGCGCCCCCGCCCGCTCCGGCGGGCGACGCCTGATCGCAGTCGCCGTGACGCGTCGCCGGCTGGACGCGGAGCTCGTCCGCCGGGGTCTCGCGGCATCCCGGACCGAGGCGCAGACGGCTGTGCGCGACGGGATCGTGCGTCTCGGCGGCCGGGTCGCCGAGAAGCCCTCGACGCTCGTGCAGCCGGCCGAGTCCATCGAGCTCGTCGCGCCGGCCCGGCGCTTCGTTTCGCGCGGGGGTGAGAAGCTCGACGCCGCGCTGGACCGGTTCGAGGTCGACCCGGTGGGACGTGGATGCCTCGACGTGGGGGCCTCGACGGGTGGCTTCACCGACTGCCTGCTGCGGCGCGGCGCCGAGCGCGTGATCGCCGTCGACGTCGGGTACGGGCAGCTCGCCTGGTCCCTGCGGCGCGATCCCCGGGTGACCGTGCTCGAGCGCACGAACGCCCGGGAGTTGACGCGCGACGACCTTCCCTACGCCCCGAGCCTGATCGTCGGGGATCTCTCGTTCATCTCGCTCGCGCTCGTGGTGCCGGCGCTCGCGGGTGTCGCGGGACCGGGGTCCGATCTGGTCCTGCTGGTGAAGCCCCAATTCGAGGCCGGCCCGAGGGACGTGGGACGCGGAGGGGTCGTGCGCGACCCGGCCGTATGGCGCCGCGCCCTCGAGCGGGTGATCGAGGCCTGCGAAGGGGCGGGGCTCGGGGTCGAGGCCGTGATGCCCTCGCCCCTGCCGGGACCGGCCGGGAACGTGGAGTTCCCGCTGCACGCCGTGAAGGGCACGGCGGCGCGGGGACCGGACGTCGACGGCGCCCTCGCCGAGGGGGCGGGGATCGGAGGGTCGCGATGAGCCGGCGACCGATCGGAGGAAGCTCGTGAAGCGGGTCGGGTTCGTCGTGCACCCGGATCGGGAGGCGGCACACTTCGCCGCGGACCGTCTCGTGGGATGGCTCGAGGAGCGGGGCATCGACTGCCGGTGGTTCCGGGACGAGGGCACGGGCAACGCGGCCCAAGCGCTCGCGTTCGCGGACGGGCTCGACCTGATCGTCTCCGTCGGTGGCGACGGCACGTTCCTGCACGCCGCGCACGTCGCGTCGAAGGTCTCCTGCCCGATCCTCGGTGTGAAGGTCGGCCGCCTCGGGTTCCTGACGGAGGTCGAACCCGACGAGGCACCCGCCCTCCTACAGCGCGCGCTCGACGGCACGATGCCGATCGAGGAACGGATCGCCGTCATGGCGGAGGCCGAGGGCTCGAGTTCGTTCGAGCCGCAGTGGGCGCTGAACGAGATCATCGTCGAGAAGAAAGCTCGGCACCGGCTCGTCCGGCTCGCGCTGTACGTGGACGGCGTCTACGTCACCACGTTCTCGGCAGACGGCGTGATCGTCGCGACCCCCACCGGCTCGACGGCGTACTCGTTCTCGAGCGGCGGGCCGATCGTCACGCCCACGATCCCGTGCCTGCTGGTGACCCCGGTGGCCGCGCACATGGTCTTCGACCGCTCGCTCGTGATCGATGCGGCCGAGGTCGTCACGCTCGAGGTGATGGGCGAGGAGGACGGCCTGCTCTCGGCCGACGGACGCGAGAGCCTCGAGCTGCCGGTCGGAGCGAGCGTCAAGATCGGACGGGCGCCGAACCCCGCGCTCATGGTTCGCCGCGAAGACGCGCCCGACTTCCACGCGCTCGTCCGCGAGAAGTTCGGCCTGCCGGGGGAGGACCCGGGCCACATCGGCCCATCCGTGTGAGTACCTCGAGGTAGCATCCGCCCGTGCTCCGCGAGCTGCACATCAGCGGCCTCGGCGTCATCGAGGACCTCGATCTCGAGCTCGACCCCGGGCTCAACGTCCTCACGGGCGAGACCGGGGCCGGAAAGACCATGGTGACGGTCGGCCTCGCGCTCGCGCTTGGCCGGCGCGCGGCCGCCTCGCTCGTGCGCCCGGGAGCGCCGGCGGCGCAGGTGCAGGCGCGGTTCGACGCCACCCCCGCCGCGACCGACGCCGGGTGGGCCGAGGAGGGCGAGATCGTCCTCGCGCGCCGGGTCGGGGCCGACGGCCGAAGCTCGGCGCGGCTCGGGGGCCAGATCGCGCCGAGCTCCTCGCTCACGGACCTCGCGGGCGGACTCGTCGAGCTCCACGGCCAGCATCAAGGGCTGCGGCTGCTCGGCGCCGCGGCGCAGACCGGGTTCCTGGACCGGTTCGCCGGCGCGGAGCACCTGGCGGACGTGGAGGAGCTGGCCTCGGCGCACGGGAGGCTCCGAGGGCTCCGTGGGGACCTCGAGGCGCTCGATCTCGGCGTTCGCGAGCGCGAGCGGGAGCTCGACCTCCTCGCGTATCAGATCCACGAGATCGAGGCGGTGGACCCGCAGCCGGGGCAGCGAGCCGCGCTCGAGGGCGAGGAGGCACGGCTCGCCCACGCCGAGCGCCTGCTCGAGCTGGCGGCGACGGCCGAAGCGGCGCTCGGCGGCGACGAAGCCGGCGCGGACGCCCTGCGAACGGCGGCCGCATCGCTGCACGCGGCGGGGGAGCTCGACCCGTCGGCGGCGCCCCTGGCCCGCCGGGCGAGCGCGCTCGCAGAGGAGGCGGCCGAGCTCGCCAGGGACCTGCGCGACTCCGCGGAGCGGCTCGCGCTCGACCCCGCCCGGCTCGAGGAGATCCGGATCCAGATCGCGGCCCTGCGTGATCTCGAGCGGAAATACGGGGACGGCGAAGAGGAGGTGCTGGCGTTCCTCGCGCGGGCGCGTACGCGCACCGCCGAGCTGTCGAGTGCCGGCTCGCGGCGTGACGGGCTCGCCGCCGAGGTCGAGGTCGCCGAAAGCACGGTCGCCGAGCTGGCCGAACGGCTCACGCGGGGACGTCGAGCCGCCGCCCCCGCGCTCGCCGAGGCCGTTCGCGCGGAGCTCCACGAGCTCGGGATGGAGGGCGCGGAGGTGGAGGTGACCCTCGAGGCCCACCCCGAGGTGACCGCCTCGGGCTCGGAACGCGCCGAGTTCCGGTTCTCGGGCGGGCCGGGGCAGCCGCTCCTGGCGCTCGCGAAAGTCGCATCGGGCGGCGAGCTCTCGCGCACGATGCTGGCCTGCCGGAGCGTGCTCGTGGACCTCGACGACGTGCCGACGCTCGTGTTCGACGAGGTGGACCAGGGGATCGGCGGCCGGGCGGCCGTCGCGGTCGGTAGGCGGCTGGCGCGGCTGGCGGGACGCCGGCAGGTCGTGGTCGTGACGCACCTCCCGCAGATCGCGGCCTTCGCGGACCGCCACGTCCGGGTCCGCAAGCAGGATGGGAGGGCCGCCGTCGAGGTCCTGGACGACGCCGGCCGGGTCGCGGAGCTCTCACGGATGCTCTCCGGCCTGCCCGAGAGCGAGGCGGCGGCCACGCACGCCGAGGAGCTCCTGGCCGAGGCGGGCAGAGCCAAGGCAACCTCGGGCCGCCGGAGCGCGAGCCCACGAGCGGGCTCCTCCCGCTGAGGGCCCCCGGGTCGACCGCCGGGTCGTTTACGCTTTCGCCCAGGGGCTCCGGCGGTCGGATGCCTCACGGGAGGTCTCCCACGGCCCTGTCGAAGACCCGAGGCTTCTTGCGGCGCCCGCCTCGGCGCGAGCGGCCGCGATCCGGCATCGCGCGCATCGACGCCCGGACCAAGCGGCTCGCCCAGCGGCTCGGCCCCGGCGAGATCGCGCTCATCGACCACGAGGACCTCGATCGGGTCTCCGCGGAGGGCCTCGTCGCGGCCGGCGTCGCCGGCGTCGTGAACGCCGCCCGCTCGATCGGCGGCCGGTACCCGAACCTCGGTCCGCTGATCCTGCTCGAGGCAGGGATCCCGCTGATCGACGCGGTCGGGCCGCTCCTGCTCCGGAAGGTCCGCGAGGGCGACGTGCTCCGTCTCGAGGGCGACCGGGTGTACGTCGGTGACCGACTCGTCGGGGTCGGGATCCGGCAGAGCGAGACCTCGGTCCGCGACGCGATGGCCGAGGCGCAGCTCGGCCTCGCCGATCGCTTCGAGAGCTTCGCCCGCAACACGATGGACTACATCCAGCGCGAGCGGGATCTCCTGTTCGGCGGCGCCGGTCTCCCCACGCTCGAGCACGACCTCATCGGGCGATCGGTGCTCGTGGTCGTGCGCGGGTACAACGACCGCGAGGACCTCGCCGTGCTGGGGCCGTACATCCGCGACGTCCGGCCGGTGCTCGTCGGCGTGGACGGGGGAGCCGACACCTTGATCGAGGCCGGCTACCGGCCCGACGTGATCATCGGGGACATGGACAGCGTGTCCGACGCCGCCCTGCGCCTCGCGCTTCGGCCGCGCACCCGGCTCCGCCGTCGGACCCCCACCGAGGTGATCGTCCACGCGTACCGGGACGGGCACGCGCCCGGGCGGGCCCGGCTCGACGCGCTCGGCGTCCCGCACAAGGTGGTCCAGGCCGCCGGCACGAGCGAGGACGTCGCCTTCCTGCTCGCGCACGAGAAGGGCGCCGAGACGATCGTGGCGGTCGGGAGCCACGGGAACCTGCGCGAGTTCCTGGACAAGGGCAGGGAGGGGATGTCGAGCACCTTCCTCGTGCGCCTGCGGGTCGGCGAGATCCTCATGGACGCCAAGGGCGTGTCGCGCGTGTACTCGCCGCGCGTCCGCACCCGAGACGCCGTCTTGCTCGTCGCGGGCGCGCTGCTCGCGATGGCGCTCGTGATCCTCGTCTCGCCCTCGCTCCGCCTCTACGTGAGCCTCCTGCTCGACCAGGTGCGGCAGTGGTTCTTCGAGCTGCGGGAGCTGCTGTGATCTCCCTCCGCCAGCACGTCGTCACGATCGTCGCGATCTTCCTCGCGCTCGCGCTCGGCATGCTCGCGGGGAGCGCCTTCGTCCAGCCGCGGCTCGTCGATACGCTCCGCACGCAGGTCGAGAGCCTGCGCGGCCAGATGGACGACCTCCGAAGCAACGTCACCGACCTGAACGACCGGCTCGCGCAGGAGCAGGCGTTCAACGACGGTGCGCTCCCGCACCTCACGGCGGGCCGGCTCACGGGCCTGGAGATCGTCGTGATCGCGCAGGACGGCGTGGAGGACGCCGTGGTGACCGAGACGCGTCAGGCCCTCGAGGAGGCGGGAGCGACCGCCATCGTGCTCTCGGCCCGCGCGACGCTCGCCCCGCAGGACCAGGAGGGCCAGACGGCGCTCGCGAGCCTCCTGGACCTTCCCGGCGCCGCCCCGGAGGATCTCCCGACCCTGGCGGCAGAGGCGTTGGCCGACCGGCTCGCGAGCTCCGAGCGTCGGGATCCCCCCGGTCAGGGCCTGCTCCACCGACTGCTCGCCGAGGGATACCTCGCCCCCGTGGATGCGAACCTCTCCGAGGAGACCCTGTCGACGATCGGCGGGAGCGACCAGATGGTCGTCGTACTGGCAGGCGGCGGCTCGCAGGACCCCGTCATGGGACCGGCGGACTTCGCGGTCCCGCTCGTCGAGCGCCTGGCCGACCTCGGTCTCGTGGTGGCGGCCGGCGAGTCGGTGGACACGGCCGTCCCGTTCGTGCCGCTCCTGCGGGCGAGCGGGATCGATGGGGTCGTGACCGTGGACGACCTCGACGAGAGCCGGGGCGGCGCGGCGCTCGTGCTCGGACTCCAGCAGCTGCGGCTCACGGGGGACGGGGGCGACTACGGCGTGAAGGGCGACGCCGCGCCGCTGCCGCCGCTGCCGTGAGCCCTCGCGTGGTGGCCCTCGTCCCCGCTCGGGACGAGGCGGACCGGATCGGCGCCACGGTATCCGCACTGCGCGAGATCCCCGACGTGGACGAGGTGGTGGTCGTCGACGACGGTTCGACCGACGCGACGGCCTCGGAGGCGCTCGCGGCAGGAGCCCTGGTGCTGCAGATCCGGCATCCGGCCGGCAAGGGCCGAGCGCTCGAGGGCGCGCTCCGCCGGTTGCCGGATCCCGAGGTCTGGCTCCTCGCGGACGCCGACCTCGGCGAGACGGCCCGAGCGCTCGGTTCGGTGCTTCGGCCCGTGCTGGACGCCACGGCCGACGTCGCGATCGCGACCTTCCCGCCTGGTCCCGGAGGGGGGTTCGGGATCGTGAAGCGGTTCGCGTCGCGGGCGATCGGGTTCCTCACGGGGTTCGAGGCGACCGAGCCGCTCTCGGGCCAGCGCGCCCTCACCGCCGGTGCGCTCGCCGCCGTCCGGCCCGTGGCCCGCGGGTTCGGCGTCGAGACGGCGATGACGATCGACGCCGTCCGGGCGGGCCTGCGCGTGCTCGAGGTGCCGGTCCCGCTCTCGCACCGTCCGACGGGGCGCGATCTCCGGGGATTCGCACATCGAGGGCGCCAGGGACTGGACATCCTCCTCGCGGTCGTCCCGAGGGCGCTCGGTCTGCGATGAGGTGGCGGCGGCTCTCGGTCCAGAACCACCGCGGGACCCTGCTCCCCAGGGTGCTGTGGTTGCCGCTCGACGCGCTCGCCGTGGGGTGGACCGTCGTCTGCGTGCTTGTCCTCGACGGGGGAGCGCCGGCGTGGGGCGCGCTCGCCGGGGTGCTGCTGGTCTCGGTGGCGGGCCTGGTCGACGACCTCGCGCCGATCGGGCCTCGAGGCCTGCGCGGCCACCTGCGCTCGCTCATGGACGGCCACATGACCACCGGGATCCTGAAGGTCCTCGTCACGGTCGGAGCGGCCGTCGTCGTCGTCGCGCTGCAGCCGGACCGCCGAGCCTGGGTCGCCGTGAGCGGCATCGTGCTGATCGCGGCCTCGACGAACGTGTGGAACGGGCTCGACGTCCGCCCGGGAAGGGCGCTGAAGGCGTTCCTGCCGGTCGGCATCGTGTTCCTGCTGCTCGCACACCGGCCCGATGCGCCCTCGGTCGTCGCCATGCTCGTCGGCGCGATCGTCCTGCTGCCGATCGACCTGCGCGAGCGCGCGATGCTCGGCGACGCGGGCTCCAACCCGCTCGGGTTCGCCGCCGGCCTCGGGCTCTACGCGGCCCTCCCGGACCCCGGCGTCGCCGCGGCGGCGGTGTGTGCCGTGGGGCTCAACGTCCTCGCGGACACGGTGAGCCTGTCGCGGCTCATCGACGGCACGCCGCCGATCCGATGGCTCGATCGCCTCGGCCGGGTGCTCCCGCTCGGCTGAGCGGCAACTTCCTCGCGCTCGGGGCGAAGGTTTCCGCGCCGAACCGCCCGGCGTGTCCGAGCCCTCTGTTAGCATGCCGTCCCGAGGTGAAGAAGCAGCCGAAGTACATCTTCGTGACCGGCGGGGTCGCCTCGGGCCTCGGCAAAGGCATCACCACCGCCTCGCTCGGCCGACTCTTCAAGTCCCGAGGCCTCCGCGTCGCCCTCCAGAAGCTCGACCCCTACGTCAACGTCGACCCCGGCACGATGAACCCGTTCGAGCACGGCGAGGTGTTCGTACTCGACGACGGCGGGGAGACCGATCTCGACCTCGGCCACTACGAGCGGTTCACGGACGAGAACCTGCACCGCGGCTCGAACGTGACCACCGGATCGATCTACTCGAGCGTGATCCAGAAGGAACGCCGCGGCGACTACCTCGGCAAGACCGTCCAGGTCATCCCGCATATCACGAACGAGATCAAGGACCGCATCCGCGCGTACGCGGAGACCGAGGCGGCCGACCTGCTCATCGTCGAGATCGGGGGCACGGTCGGCGACATCGAGTCCCTGCCCTTCCTCGAGGCGATCCGGCAGCTCCGGAACGAGGTCGGCCGGGAGAACTGCGCATTCGTGCACGTGAGCCTGATGCCGTTCATCGGGCCCTCGGGCGAGCTGAAGACGAAGCCGACCCAGCACTCGGTGAAGGAGCTGCGGTCGCTCGGCCTCCAGCCGGACGCGATCGTGTGCCGCTCGGACCGGCCGATCGGCCGGCACCTGAAGGAGAAGATCTCGCTCCTCTGCGACGTGCCGATGTCGGGCGTCGTGAGCGCTCCCGACACGCCCTCGATCTACAAGGTGCCGCTCGTCCTGCGGCGCGAGGGTCTCGACGAGGTCCTCGCGGAACATCTGCACATCGAGACCCCGGCCGACCTGACCGAGTGGAACGCCCTCGTCGAGCGCATCGACGCCGCGGACGAACCCGTGCAGATCGCGATCGTCGGCAAGTACGTGAACCTTCACGATGCCTACCTCTCGGTGATGGAGGCGCTGAAGCACGGCGGGTTCCATCACGGCGCAGCCGTCGAGATCACCTGGCTCGCCTCGGACGATCTCGCAGAGAACGGCGGGGTGGACGCGCTGAAGCAGGTGGACGGCATCCTCGTCCCGGGCGGGTTCGGCGTCCGAGGCGTCGAGGGCAAGGTCGACGCGATCCGCTACGCGCGTGAGCACGATGTGCCGTTCCTGGGGATCTGCCTCGGCCTCCAGTGCGCCGTGATCGAGTTCGCTCGCAACGTCTGCGGGTTGCCCCATGCGAACTCCTCCGAGTTCGACCCGGCCACGCCGGACCCCGTGATCGACCTGCTGCCCGAGCAGAAGAACGTGACGGATCTCGGCGGGTCGATGCGGCTGGGAGCGCAGCCGTGCCACCTCGTTCCGGGGACGTTCGCCGCGGCCGCGTACGGCGAACCGGTCGTGTACGAACGGCACCGCCACCGCTTCGAGGTCAACCCCGCGTACCACGAGGTGCTCTCGAGCAACGGGCTCGTCTTCTCGGGCCTGTCACCCGACGGACGCCTCGTCGAGATCATCGAGCTGCCCGGGCACCCGTTCTTCATCGCCGGGCAGTTCCACCCCGAGCTCCGCTCACGCCCGACGCGCCCGCACCCGCTCTTCCGCGAGTTCGTCGGCGCCGCCCACGCCCGGCACCGGGCGCGCGCCGAGCAGCCGCTCGTCGTCGGGTAGGTCCCGGCGTGGAGCCGGTCCCCACGCGCGAGGCGTACCGCGGCCGCTTCATCCGCCTCGAGGTGCAGTCGCGGCCGGAGGCCGACTACGACATCGTGCGCCATCCGGGGGCGGCGGCTGTGCTCGCGCTCACGCCGGACGATCATGTGCTCCTCGTTCGGCAGCTACGGCCGGCGATCGGCCAGATGCTCGTCGAGATCCCGGCGGGGCTGCTCGACCAGCCGGACGAGGATCCGCTCACGTGCGCCGGGCGGGAGCTGCTCGAGGAGACCGGGTACCGTCACCGCACGATCGAGTTCCTCGGCGGCTTCTTCTCCTCGGCCGGCTTCTCGGACGAGTACGTCCACGTGTTCATGGCGACCACGGACGCCGAGCCCGAGGCGCCACCCGAAGACGGCATCGAGGTGCTCCGAGAGCCCTTCGCGAAGATGGTCACCGCCGCCCGAACGGGCCGGATCCGGGACGTGAAGACCGCGCTCGCGCTCCTGCTCGCGGACGCTCGCGGCGTCGGCGCTCGAGGCGCGGGGGCCGCCGGTCGGGGCGACGGTCCCGTTCGGTAGGCTTGGGTCGCACCGAGGTTCGACGCCGGGGTTCGACGCCGACCGTGGACCGACGCCGAGGAGGCACGCCGTGATCGTCGGGATCCCCAAAGAGGTCAAGGACAACGAGTACCGCGTGGCGGCCACCCCCGAGGGCGTCCGCGAGCTCACGCGAGCCGGACACGATGTGGTCATCGAGACCCGCGCGGGTCTCGGCTCCGCGCTCCCGGATGAGGACTTCGTGGCGGCGGGGGCGCGGATCCTGCCCGACGCCGACGCCGTTTTCGCGGCCGCGGACATGATCGTGAAGGTGAAGGAGCCCCAGCCCGAGGAGTACCCGCGCTTCAAGACGGGTCAGCTCCTCTTCACGTATCTGCACCTCGCCGCGGACAAAGCGCTCACCGAATTCCTAGCCGAGCGCGAGGTCGCCTCGGTCGCGTACGAGACCGTTGAGCTCGAGGACCACCGCCTCCCGCTGCTCGCGCCGATGAGCGAGATCGCCGGGCGCATGGCGCCCCAGGAGGGCGCGAAGTACCTCGAGCGCCCCTTCGGTGGCCGCGGGGTGCTCATGGGCGGCGCCTCCGGCGTCCAGCCGGCGAAGGTCGTGGTGATCGGGGCCGGGATGGCCGGGTTGAACGCGGCCTGGATCGCGGCCGGCATGGAGGCCGAGGTCGTGGTGCTCGACAAGAACGTCGACCGCCTCCGGTACGTCGACCAGATCCAGCGCGGGCGGATCCAGACCGTGACGAGCAGCGGCCTCGCGATCGAGCGTCTCATCCTCGAGGCGGACCTCGTGATCGGTGCCGTACTGATCCCCGGCGCGAAGGCGCCCCACCTCGTCACCGAGGACATGGTCCGGGCGATGCGTCCGGGCTCGGTCATCGTGGACATCTCGATCGACCAGGGGGGGTGCATCGAGACGTCTCACGTCACCACGCACTCGGACCCCGTCTACGTCGAGCACGATGTCGTGCACTACTGCGTCGGGAACATGCCCGGCGCGGTGCCGCGGACCTCGACGTACGCGCTCACGAACGCGACGCTGCCCTACGCGATCGACATCGCGTCGGCGGGGCTCGTGCCCGCGATCCGCGAGGACCCGGCGCTCGCGCTCGGCGTGAACGTGTTCCGTGGGCACGTCACCAACCTCGGCGTCGCCGAGGCGCACGGCATGGCCTACTCCGAGCTGGGCTCTCTCGTCGACGGCCTCACCTGATCCGAGTCACGCGTCGCTCATGGCGGATGCCCTCGCGACCCAGATCCAGCGCTACCTCGACCACCTGACGGTCGAGCGGGGGCTCGCCGACAACACGCTCGGCGCGTACCGGCGGGACCTCGCTCGCTACGCCGCGTTCCTGCGAGGACGCGGGATCCGGGACGCTCGAGGGGCCGACGACGCGACGGTCGCAGCGTTCGTCGCCGGCCTGTCGGCGTCGACGCATGGCGACGGCCGGCCCTACCGGGCGAGCTCGGTCGTCCGGGCGCTCTCAGCCGTCCGGTCGTTCCATCGGTTCC
>JBLNAW010000125.1:0-3709 GCA_050259555.1 Solirubrobacterales bacterium | reverse complement strand
AGGCGGCCGCGTCTTCCCTCTCGCCGGAGAGCCACTTGACCTCGGCCAAGCAGCCGAGTACGGCAGCGGTCGAGCGCATGTCGAGCGCGATCCGCGGGGCCGGCGCCCTCCCCGCGTGGATCGGGGTCGTGGCCGGCGAGGTGCGCGTGGGGCTCTCGGCCGCCGAGCTCGAGCGGTTCTGCGACCCGGAGGGCATCGCGAAGGTCGCCCGCCGGGACCTGCCGATGGTGGTCGCCGGCGGCGGGCTCGGCGCGACGACGGTCTCGACCACGATCTGGGCGGCGCGCGCCGCGGGGATCTCGGTGGGTGCGACGGGCGGCATCGGCGGGGTGCACCCCGGGACCGGCGACGTCTCGGCCGACCTGCTCGAGCTCGCGCGCACGCCGGTCCTGCTCGTGTGCTCGGGGCCGAAGTCGATCGTCGACCCCGTCGCGACCGACGAGCGGCTCGAAGAGCTCGGCGTCGCGATCGTCGGCTACGGCGTGGACCGATTGCCGTTCTTCCTCACGCGGGAGGCGCCTGTGCAGCTCGAGCACCGCGTCGATACGCCGGCCGAGGCCGCGGCGATCGCCCGAGCGCAGAGCGAACTCGGGATGCGGTCGGCGGTGCTGCTCTGCAACCCGGTTCCCGCTGCGAACGCCATGGACGCGGCGGTCGTCGCCGAGGTCGTCCGCCGCGCGGAGGTCCGTGCCGAGCGCGAGGGCGTGCGCGGCAAGGCCGTCACGCCGTTCCTGCTCTCGGCGCTCGCCGAGGAGACCGGCGGCGCGAGCCTCGAGGCGAACCTGGCGTTGCTCGGGTCCAACGCGGGTCTCGCGGCTCAGGTCGCGGTGGCGTTCGTCGGCTGACGCGTCAGCGCAGCCAGGTCTTCACGATCGCCTTGGAGAAGTTCCAGCCGTAGCGGAACGACTTCGGCTTCTTCGAGACGCCGCCGCGTCGCGTGAGGAACGTGACGGGAACCTCGACGACGCGGGCGTGCTGGCGGAGCGCCTCGATCGTCACCTCGGAGGTCCAGAACTGATCCTGCTCGAGGATCAGCTTGCGGAGCGTGTCGGCGCGGGTCGCCCGGTAGCCGCTCGAGATGTCGGTGACCCGCTGCCCGGTGAGGACCGTCACGGTCCACGAGAAGAAGTGCACCCCGACGTGGCGGATCAGGCTCTCGCGCTCGAAGTCGCCGAGCATCCGCGAGCCGTTCACGTGGTCTGCGACGCCGTCGACGATCGGGCCAACGAGCGTCGGGAGCTCCTCGGGCTGGTGTTGGCCGTCGGCGTCGATCGTCACCACGATGTCGGCGTCGAGCTTCAACGCGATGTCGTACCCGACGCGGAGCGCGAGGCCGCCGCCTCGGCGGATCGGCAGGCTCGCCGCCAGCGCTCCCGCGGCGCGCGCGGCATCGGCCGTCCCGTCGTCCGAGTGGTCGTCGATCACGATCGGCAGGACGTGGTATCCGTCGATCTCCCGCGGCATCGCCTCGATCACGGCGCCGACGTTCTCCGCCTCGTTGTACGCGGGGCTGATCACGACGATCCGCTTGCCGCTCGGGAGCCGTTCCGCCGCAGCCCAATCGAAATCGGCCTGTCCGAGCGATTCGACGAGCAGGCGGATGCTCCGCTCGCTGGTGTCGGCCTCGGACTGCATCCGGATCACGAGGAGGAACAGGACGACGACCCCGAACAGCAGGACCGCGGTCAGCCGCTGCCCGCTGCGGGGCTGGAAGTTGAAGACCTCGAACAGCGGGTTGAACAGCGAGGGGTCGATCGCGAGCACGAGGACGACGAGCGAGATGAGCCACGAGATGATGAGGCTGAGGCGGCTCACCTGCCGCTGCCGGTACCGGACCGCGGCGAGGACGAAGAACGCGACCGCGAAGACCCCGCCGAGGATCCGCAGCGCGATCATGTCGGGCTCAGGTCGCCGAGCGATCCCGCAGGACGCCCCGCCACCTCGTCCGCGGGTCGATCCGGTCCGCGATCACGCGATGCTTGTACTTCTCCATCTGGGCGAACATCGACTCGATCAAGGTCTCCGACAGGAGATGCGGCTGGAGCCCGAGGTCCATGAGCTTCGTGTGCTTCGCGTTGTAGTAGTGCTCCTCGAGCTCGACCCGCGGGTTCTCGACGTGGACGGGCTCGGCCTGGAGGCCGTGGTGCAGGGCGGCCTCGCGGACGATCTCGGCGAGCTCGTTGATCGAGAACTGCTCGGTGAATTGGTTGAAGACGCGGAACTCGCCCTCGGAGGCGGGGTTGAGGACCGCGAGCTCGACGCACTGCAACGTGTCGACGATGTTGAGGTATCCGCGCGTCTGGCCGCCCTTGCCGTACGCCGTGAGCGGGTGCCCGATGACGGCCTGCAGGCAGAACCGGTTCAGCGCGGTCCCGAACAGCTCGTCGTAGTCGAACCGGGTCACGAGACGCTCGTCGAGCTTCGTCTCATCGGTCTCGATGCCGTAGACGACGCCCTGGTTGAGGTCGGTCGCCCGCAAGCCCCAGATGCGGCAGGCGAAGTGGATGTTGTGCGAGTCGTGCACCTTCGACAGGTGGTAGAAGCTGCCGGGGAGCTTCGGGAAGGGCAGCGTGTCGGTCCGCCCGTTGTGGGTGATCTCGATGTAGCCCTCTTCGATGTCGATGTTCGGCGTCCCGTACTCGCCCATCGTGCCGAGCTTCACGAGGTGCGCGTCCGGCGTGATCTCGGCCATCGCGTACAGGACGTTGAGGGTGTTCATCACGTTGTTCGTCTGGGTGAACACCGCGTGGTCGCGATCGATCATCGAGTAGGGGGCGCTCGGCATCTCGCCGTAGTGCACGATCGCCTCGGGCTGGAACTCGGTGAACAGGCGCTCGACGAGCGCCCAGTCCGTGAGGTCGCCCTCGGTGACGCCGATCTCGAGGCCGGTGACGTCCTTCCAGGCCTGCGCGCGAGCGGGGAGCGAGTCCAGGATCGGCGTGAGCGAGTCGGTGCCGTTCTCGACGTGCATCTGTCGGCGCAGGTAGTTGTCGACGGCGTGGACCTCGTGGCCGCGCCGCGAGAAGTGCATCGACGTCGGCCAGCCGAGGTAGCCGTCGCCGCCGAGGATCAGGATGCGCATGGGAGCCCTCTCTCACGGGTCATGGGAGCCGAGCCATCCTAGCAACCTGCGGAAACGCGGCTCCGTGGTCTCAGACCAGCGCGGCGAGCTCCTCGAGCACGCGGTCGACCTCGGCCGGGGTGTTGTAGTGGCAGAAGCCGATCCGCACCGCGCCGCCGGTCTCCTGCAGACCGAGCCGCTCCATCAGCTCGATCGCGTAGTAGTGACCGTCCCACACGAAGATCCCGCGCTCGCCGAGCGCCTTCGCGGTCTCGGCCGGGTGCTGCTCGCCCAGGCGCACCGCGAACGTCGGTGTGCGCTCGGCCAGGCGCCCGGGGTCCGTGATGCCGTGGACCGTGAGCCCCGGCGCACCCGCGGCGCCGTCGAGGAACCGCGTCGAGAGGTCGTGCTCCCACTCCGCGAAGGCGCCGAACGCGGCGGTCACGGCCTGGCGCCGAGACGGACCGGTCGGCGAGCCGTGGGTGTGGCCGACCTCGGCGAGGTACTCAACGGCGGCGGTCCACCCGGCGAAGCCCTCGTGGTTCTGCGTCCCGGTCTCGAAGCGGAAGGGGAGGTCGTCGCTCGCGGGCCGCACCTTGTAGGGGGGGAGCGAGCGCAAGAGCTCGCGCCGTCCGAACAGGATGCCGA
>JBLNAW010000124.1:0-5651 GCA_050259555.1 Solirubrobacterales bacterium | reverse complement strand
CTCTCGCTGAAGGCCATCGGTCACCTGCGCCCGGCGGGCATCGCTCGCAGCCTACCGCGACACCGACCCCTGGCAGGCACGGCGGATGCCTCCGATGCTAGGCTCGCCAGCCCATGAGCCTGAACGCACGGAGCGCCCCATGAGCCTCGCCGAGATCGCGAGCGCCGTCCGCGAGCGCCGGGTCTCGGCCGTCGAGCTCGTGCGCACCTCGCTCGAGCGGATCGACCGCCTGAACGCGCCGATCAACGCCGTGATCGGGACGCGACCGGAGGAGGCGCTCGCCGAGGCCGCGGCGCTCGACGCGCGCGTCGCGGCCGGCGAAGATCCCGGCGCGCTCGCCGGCGTCCCGCTCCTCGTGAAGGACAACGAGCGTCTGACCGGGATGCAGACGACGCATGGCTCGACGCTGCGCCGCAACGTCCCGCCGGAGACCGAGGACGGTCACATCCCTGGCAGGCTCCGTGCCGCCGGCGCGATCGCGGTGGGCAAGACGAACGTCCCCGAGTTCACCTTCGCCGGCTACACCGTGAACGACCTGTTCGGGGCGACGTCGAACCCGTGGAACCTCGACTACTCGCCGGGCGGGTCCTCGGGCGGCTCGGCCGCGGCGATGGCCGCCGGGCTGGCGCCGCTCGCGACGGCGACCGACGGTGGTGGCTCGATCCGGATCCCGGCGTCGTTCTGCGGGCTCGCGGGGCTGAAGCCGACGAACGGGATCATCGCGCGCGACCCGATCCCCGTGTGGATCGACCTGTCGACGTACGGGCCGCTCGGTCACTCGGTCGCCGACGTGCGCCTGCTGCTCGAGCTCGAGCGCGGGCCCGCGCCGGGCGATCCGAGCGCGCTGCCCGTGCCGCTCCCGCTCGAGGGCCCGATGCCCGCGCGAGCGGTGGCCTCGGCCCGCCTCGTGCCGTTCGAACCGCCGGCGCCGTCCCACGCGGCGCTGTTCGAGGCGGCGCTCGCGCGTATCGAGCACGACCTCGGCATCCCGGTCGAGGTCCGGGACTCGGTCCTGCACGCGGGCGATCCGTACGAGGACTGGTTCGCGATCTGTGGGTTCGAGCACCTGCATGCGCTCGGGCGCGAGACGGTGCTCGCGTCGATGGATCGGTTCTCGCCCGACTTCCGCGACGTGATGCGCGCGGCGCTGAAGATCGCGCCCGAGACCTACATGGAGGCGCGCCGCCGCCGGTTCGACTACTGCCGAGAGCTCGACCTGCTGCTCGGCGACGACGCGATCCTGCTCACGCCGACGATGGGGATGGAGGGATGGCGCCCAGACGGCACCATCCCCGGCACGGATCGCGAAGCCGGCGGCGCCGAGGGCTACAACACCGACCCGCTCAACCTCACCGGGCATCCTGCGCTCTCCGTCCCCGCCGGTCTGTCGCCGAGCGGCGTGCCGTTCGGCCTCCAGATCGTCGGCCCCCGGTTCCGCGACGACCTGGTGCTCACGCTCGGACACGCGTGGGAGCAGGCGAGGCCCTGGCCGATGAGCGCCCCCGGGTACGAGCCCTTCCCGGTGCCGTAGACGCTACGCGGCGAGATCCCGGCGCTCGAACAGCACGAGCGCGGCCGCGAACGCCACGATCGCGATCGCCGCGAGCACGAGCGAGCCTCCGATGTCGAGGCCGCGCATCATCGGCTCGGCGCCGAGGTAGTAGTGGAACGGCGAGAGGAGCTGCAGGAACTCGATCGACTTGATCGCCGGCACGAGGAGGTCGAGCAGATACGTGCCGCCGGCGATCCCCGCGGTCACGCCGACGGCGAGCGCCCGGCGTCCCGTCGCGGCGCCGATCGCGAGCGCGATGGCTCCGAAGGCCATCGCGAGCAGGAAGCACATGAACACGGCAGCGGTGAGGTCGACGAGGCTCGCGTTCAGACCGAACGGTGGACCGGTGACGGGCACCGAGAGCCACAGCAGCGCGGAGATGAGGACGCTCGCGACGAGCATCGCGCCGAACTTGTCGATCACGATCCTCCGCCGAGGGGTCGGCGTCGAGAGCAGGATGTCGAGCGTCTGCTTCTCCTCCTCGCCGGCGATCGCCCTCGCGCCGGCGCCGACCGCGAACAGGATCAGCAGCAGCGGCGCGAAGAAGTTGAACAGCTCCGTGTTGAGATAGCCGGCGGGCGACGTGAAGTCGCCGGTCGCACCGAGGAACGCTTCCTTCAGGAAGTCGGGCATGCTGTTCATGTACTTGTTCAGCATCTCGGCGTTGTCCTTGATGCTCGGGTAGAAGGGCGCGTACGTCGCGCCGGCCACGAATAGTCCGAGGCCCCACCACATGAGCGAGCGTCGCTGCTCGCTCAGCGTCTTGCCGAGGACGGTGCGCAGCAACGGTCGAGAGCGGAGCGCCTCACTCGCCACCGTTCTCACCCTTCCCGTAGAACGTGAGGAAGATCTCCTCGAGTCCGAGTTCGTGGCTCTGCAGGTCGACGATCTCGAAGTCGGCGGCCCGCTTGATCACGGCGTCCATCGAGCCGCCGACCGTGATCCGGGCGACGTCGCCGACGATCTCGACGCGGTGCACGCCGGCCACACCCTCGAACGCGTCGGGGCGGATCGGCATCGCGAAGTGGATCTCGAGCGTGCGGATCTCCTTCGCGTGGAGGTCGCCGATGTCCTCGACGGCGACGAGTCGGCCCTCGCGGATGATGCCGACCCGGTCGCAGACGCGCTCGATCTCGGGCAGCACGTGCGAGGACAGGAACACGGTACGGCCGTCGGCGCGCGTCTCGGCGACGAGACCGTAGAACACCTGCTGGATCAGCGGGTCCAGGCCCTGCGTGGGCTCGTCGAGGATCAGCAGCTCGGGCCGGTGCATGAACGCCTGCACGAGGCCGAGCTTCTGCCGGTTCCCGTGGCTGAGCGTCTTGATCCGCGTGCCGAGCTCGAGGTCGAGGCGCTCGGCGAGGCCGGCGATATGGCCGGCGGGCACGCCGCCGCGGAGGTTCGCGAGGTACGTGAGGTACTCGCCGCCGGTCATCCGGTCGTAGAGCGAGAACTCGCCGGGCAGGTAGCCGATCCGTCCGTGGATCTGGACGCTGTCGCGATGCGAGTCCAGGCCGAACACCGACGCCCGGCCGCTCGTGGGTCGAAGGAAGTCGAGGAGCGTGCGGATCGTCGTCGTCTTGCCGGCGCCGTTCGGCCCGAGGTACCCGAACACCTCGCCCGGCGCGACCGAGAACGCGAGCTCGGCGACGCCACGGCGCGCGCCGTAGGACTTCGTGAGGTTGTCGGCGACGATGACGTCGGCCACGGCCCGCCTCCCCGTGAGCCTCCAGCCTACGACCGTCCCAGCCGGCGGAAGGGTGCGTTCGTCCCTTCCTCGCAGGGCGTTACGGGCCGTCGCGCCGGCAGCCCTATGGGCCGAGGTGGTAGCCCATGCGCCGGGGCAGGCGGGCGGTGAAGTCGACGATGCGGTTCGGGCGGCGGCCCTCGTCCTCGGCCTCGTCCTTGCGCACGATCGCCTCCTGCGCGACCGCGGCGCCGACCGAGCGGATCGGCTCGACCGGGAACGGTTTGGGCTCGATGCCGACGAGCGGGAGGGTCGTGTGCTCGTCCTGCACGCCGAGCGCGAGCCCCGACAGGATCTTCCCGCCCAGGCGGCAGGGCCCGACGCCGCCGCCGGTGTAGCCGAGCCCGTAGTGAACGCCGCCGCCCGGCATCGTGCCGAAGAACGGGAGGTGCAGGCCCGTGACGTCCATCGGCCCGCCCCATGCGCACTCGAACCGCACGTCGGCGAGCGAGGGGAACCACCTGGCGAAGTCGTGGATCAGCCGGCGGACGCTGAGCTCGTCGTACCGGTGCCGAGGCCCGAGCCCGGTGCCGAGCCCCGCGCGCGAGGACGCCGCGCCGAACGCGATCCGCCCGTCGCGCGTCGTCCGCACGTAGTGCAGCGCGGTGCGCAGGTCGTACAGGCCCTCGCCACCCGTCCACCCGAGCTCCTCGAGACGGTCAGGGATCGGCTCGGTGAGCACGATGTACGTCGCCCTCGGCAGCACGGTGCGGCGGAAGCGCTTCAGCGGCGCGGCGTAGGCGCCGAGTCCGAGCACCCCCGCCCTCGCGCGCACGGCGCCGCGCGGCGTGTCGACCTCGACCGTGCCGCGACCGCCTCGGAAGCGCGTCACCGGCGTGCCCTCGAAGATGCGCACCCCGCGCTCGAGCAGCACGCGGCGGAGCCCACGCGCGAGGCGGCCGGGCTGCACCATCGCAGCGCCCGGCGCGATCACGCCAGCGCGGAAGACCGGCGACTCGCACCGGTCGCGGATCTGGGTCGGGGTGAGCTCGGCGAACCAGTCCGAGCCGAGGCTCCTCGCCGCCTCCACGAGCCCCGACCACGCACCGTCCTGCGCCGCCGAAGTCGAGACCCCGACGTGCCCGACCGGGTCGAACCACGCGTCGACGGCGTGCTCGTTGCACCAGGTCCCGATCTCGTCGATGCAGCCCTCGGCGGCCAGCGCGGTGCGTTGCGCGGCCTCGGGCCCGAGCTCGTCGATCAGCAGGTCGGCCTCCTCCCAGAACCCGTTGCAGAAACCGCCGTTGCGGCCGCTCGGCCCGCCCCCGCAGATCCCCTGCTCGAGCAGCGCGACGTCGATCCCCGACTCGCGCTCGAGTAGGAACCACGCCGTCCACATCCCCGAATAGCCGCCCCCCATGATCACGACGTCGGCCGTCGTGTCGGCCTCGAGCGGTGGGGCCTCGGGGCCGGCGAACCCGGGCAGCGCGAGGCACTCCTCGAGCCACCACGAGCCCTCGGCCTGGCGGGGGAGCTCGAGGGAGTGACGCCGAGGGCTCACGGTCTGGACCCGACGCGGGCTCGGCGGCGCTTGCGGTCGCGCTGGATCTGCCGGAAGCAGTTGCGCGCGGGGATGCCGGTCACGCCCCCGCCCCCGGCGCTGCCGGCGCTGCAGTGGTACAGGCCGCGGATCGGCGAGCGGTAGTCCGCGTAGCCAGGGGCCGGCCGCATGTGGAACAGCTGGTCGAGCGCGAGATCGCCGTGGAACACGCTCGCGTCCGGCAGACCGAGCTCGGTCTCGATGTCGTGCAGCGTGACGACCTGCCTCGCGACGATCGAGTCCTTCAGTCCCGGCGCGACCTCCTCGTAGGCGTCGATCATCCGGTCGGCGAAGGCCTCGGTCTCCTCGCGGCGCGGCTCCTCGTGCCACTCGGCCGGGACGTGCATCGCGGCCATCGAGAACAGGTGGACACCCTCGGGCATGAGGGTGTGGTCGAGCGTGGTCGGGATGCATCCGTCGCACACGGGGTGCTGCGACGCCTGACCGAGCTTCGCCTCCTGGAACGCGCGCTCGGCGTAGTCGGTCGACAGGCACATCTCGATCGAGCCGGTGTGGTGCTCGGCGAGCTCGGAGCCCGGATCGGCGGTGAAGCTCGGCAGGCGCGAGAGCGCGAGGTTGATCTTGATCGCGCCGCTGCGGCTCCGCAGGTGCTCGATGTCGTGGACGAAGCCCTCGGGCAGGTCGGCGCGGTCGACGAGCTCGAGGAACGCGAGCTTGGGATGGACCGCGCTCACGACGATCGGCGCGCGGATCTCCTCGCCGGACGCGAGCGCTACGCCGATCGCTCGGCCGCCGCGCACGAGGACCTTCGCGACCCTCGCGCCGGTGCGGACCTCGCAGCCGTTCGACTC
>JBLNAW010000123.1:0-3440 GCA_050259555.1 Solirubrobacterales bacterium | reverse complement strand
AGGGCAGCCCGATCGTGCATCGAGGCGAGTACCAGGGCAGGCCGTACGAGGACAAGGGGACGATCGTGCGCGTCGTGCCCGAGCGCCTGCTCGTGCACACGCACTGGAGCCCGGTGTCGGGACTGCCGGACGAGCCCGAGCACAACCAGGAGGTCACCTGGTCGCTCGCCGAGCGGGACGGCGGGACCGAGCTCGCGGTCCGCGAGGTCAACCTGCCGAGCGAAGCCGCGAAGGAGATCTCCGAGCAAGGCTGGCGAGCCGCGCTCGGCGCGCTCCGCGACCTGCTCGAGCGCTAAGGCGCTCAGTGCCCGCGAGCGGAGGACGAGCGCAGGTCCTTCTCCCAGAACTCCCAGCCGAGGGCCGGATGCATGCCGGCGCGCTCGTAGAGGCGGGTGGCGCCCGTGGGGCTCTCGGAATCCACGCCGAGCTCGACGCGGGGGATGCCCCGTCGGTGGATCTCGGCGAACGCCGTGTGGAGCAGCGCGAGCGCGATACCACGACGGCGCCACGGCCGACGGACCGCGAGGTCGCCGACCTGAGCGGTTCCCTCAGCGCGAGGGGTGCTCGCCTGGCAGGTCGCGGCGCCGACGATCTCGTCGCCGTCGAGCGCCAGGAACCACAGGCTCGGGTCGAAGTCGGAGCCCTCGCCTTCGATCTCGTGGTGGAGCCACTCGTCGAACGACTCCGAGTAGCTCCCCCAGTGGTCGGCGAAGGCCTCGGCGAACGCAGCGTGGGTCGCGACCTCGTCGCGTCCGCGCTCGAACGTGCGGATCACGATCCCATCGGGGACGTGCGGTGCGGGCGGCGGAGCTTCGAGCTCGATCCGCATCATCCAGAACGTGCGCACGTACGCGTACCCGAGCGCGCCGAAGAGCGCGCGAGCGGGCTCGTTGCCGGTGAAGCACGCGACGCGCAGCGGCACGGGTCCGGCGACCGGGTCGACCTCGGCCCTCGCACGCGCCCGCTCCTCGCCGAGCCGCAGGATCCACGCGCTCAGCCCCCGCCCCCACAGGTGCGGGGGGACGAACGCGAGCATGTCGACCTGGAGCGGCTCGACCGCCTTCTCGAACTGCAGGTAGCCGGCCGCCGCTCCGCCTCGGTCGAGCAGGAGGGCGTCCCGGAGCGCCGGGTCCCGTCCGGGCGACGTGAGCGTGTCGCGGGTCTGCTCGACCGTGGTCCACGGCACCCCGATCTCGGCCAGGCAGACCGCGTTCACGAGCTCGGCGATCGCGGGGGCGTCCTCCGCGGTCGCGTCTCGGAGCTCGTATCCCTCCGGAACCTCGTCCGCGATCGACATGCCCCGAGCCTACCCGGCGTCGCCGTGTCCCCTGTGCCGGAGCGCCGGATGGGGCTAGGCTGCTCCCCCGTGGGAGGGTTCGCGACACCCGAGGAGGAATGGCGTGCGCTGCTGAACGGCACCCATCCGCACCTGCAGCACCCGAGCCCGTTCCGGTTCGTCCCGTCGTCCCCGCGGTGCAAGTTGTGCAAGGTCCCGTTCAAGGCACCCGGCGCGCTGATCTTCCGCCGGTACGGGTTCAAGCCGTGGCCGAAGAACCCGAGGATCTGTGGGCGCTGCTTCAGAGGTTTCGAGATCCAGGCGAAGGAGTGTCCCGGTCATCCGGAGAACGAGCAGATCGCCGGGGCCGAGGTGGAAGTCTCGTTGCTCTTCGCCGACGTCCGAGGGTCGAGCAAGATCGCGCGACAGATGCCGGTCATGGACTTCACGAGGTTGATGACCCGCTTCTACCAGGTCTCGAGCGAGATCCTGATCGAGTCGGACGCGATCATCGAGAAGTTCGTGGGCGACGAGGTCGTCGGCCTGTTCGTCCCCTTCATGACCGGCCCGGAACACGCCCGCCGGGCGATCCAGACCGCCGAGGCCCTCATGCGCGCGACCGGCCACGACGCTCCCGAGGGTCCGTGGGTCCCGATCGGAGCCGGGGTGCACACGGGCACCGCGTTCGTGGGGATGGTCGGCTCGGCCGACGGGGTGAGCGACTTCACGGTGCTGGGAGATCCGCCGAACGTCGCCGCCCACCTCGCGTCCCAGGCGGCGATCGGCGAGGTCCTGGTCACCCAGGCCGCCGCCTCGGCCGCCTCGCTCTCCGTCGACGCGCTCGAGCTGCGACACCTCTCACTGAAGGGTCACGCCGTCGACGCGGTGGTGCTCGAGCCCACCCGCGCGGAGCCCGCCGCGGGACGCTGACCATGAACGTCCTGCTCCGGACCCTCCGGATCCAGTCCGGCGAGGGTCGGACGGTCGGGCTCGTCGTCTGCCTGATGTTCCTTGCCTTCGCCGGCCTGACGGTCGGCGAGAGCGGCATCACGGCCCTGTTCTTCGATCGGATCGGCACGGATGCCCTGCCGCTCATGTACCTCGGGCAGGGGGCCGTGGGGCTCGCGGGGATGCTCGCGCTCACCGGCGTGCTCGGCCGGTTCGATCGGCGTCGCGCCTACGTGACGCTGCCGGTGCTGCTCGCGGGGACGATCCTGGTCGAGCGGGTCATCGGTGCGGCGGACCCTGCCTGGATCTACCCCGTGATGTGGCTGACGGTGAGCCTCGCGTCGCTCGGGCAGGCCATCGGACTGTGGGGAACGGCCGGGCTCGTCACCGATACGCGCCGGGCCAAGCGCCTGTTCCCGTTGTTCGGCGCCGGATGCATCCTCGGCGCCGTCGCGGGAGGGCTCGGAACCGGCCCGCTCGCCTCTGCGATCGGGACCCAGAACCTGCTCGTCGTGTGGAGCCTCGCGCTCCTCGGGTCTTCGGCGCTGTGCGCCACGATCCTCGGGCTCCATCGGGGTGTCCGGCGGCCCCGAGTTCACTCCCAGAGGGCCTCCCCGGTGACCGAGCTCCGCAGGGGGTTCGCATTCGTCCGGCGCTCGCCGTTGCTGCGGTGGATGGCGGCCGCGTCGGTCCTGTTCTCCCTCCTCTTCTACTCCCTGTACCTCCCTTTCGCGCAAGCGGCCTCGGCCCACTACCCAGATCCGGAGGAGCTCGCCGGATTCCTCGGCATCTACTGGGCGGCGGTCACCGCGATCGCGTTCGTCGTGTCCGTGCTCCTCGCGAACCGTCTGCTCGGCTGGTTCGGGGCCGCCGCGACGTTGATGGTGCTCCCCGTCCTGTACGCGGGTTCCTTCGGAGTGCTGGTCGTCACCTCGACGTTCGGGACGCTCGTCGCGACCCGACTCGGCGTGAACGTCTGGTTGCAGGGCGTGACCTCGCCGGCCTGGGAGACGCTCGTCAACGTCGCACCTGAAGACCGCCGCGACCAGACGAGAGCATTCCTGAACGGTGGGCCGGCACAGGCGGGGACCGCGATCGCCGGCGTCGTCCAGCTCGTGGGACAGGAGGCGCTGACCGCGCGGCAGCTCTCGGTGATCGGTCTCGTCGCCGCCGTGATCACCGTCGTCGTGGGCTGGCGGATCCGGCGTTCGTACGC
>JBLNAW010000122.1:0-4127 GCA_050259555.1 Solirubrobacterales bacterium | reverse complement strand
CGATCCCCGCGACGCCGACGGTATCGCCCGGCTGGTAGCCCGCGAACGCGGGATCGTCGAGCTTGTCCTGCGAGATCTGCCCCAGGTACCCGAGCACGTGCGCCGCGAGCGAGCCCTCGGGATACGTGCGGACCGGCTGTTCGACGACGTCGACCCCGGGGAAGTCGACGGCGTGCTCCTTCAGGTAGAAGGCGACGCGCCGCGAGACGTCGGTCGCGATCGGGATCGGGTTGAACACGTAGTAGCTCGGGTCGTCCAGCCGCTGGCCGAGCACGTCCGCCGGGATGTCGAGGAGCCGCGACAGCTCGAAGAGGATCTCCTCCTTCTGACCCCCCGCCTCCTCCCGGTTCATGGTGACGACGAGGCTCGGTCGGTTCTTCACGAGGACCCGGCCGTGCTCGTCGAGGATCCGGCCCCGCGGCGCCGGGACGTCGACGAGACGCACCGCGTTGCTCTCGGCCGCCCGCTGGGCGTCGGCGGAGGCGAGGACCTGGAGGAACCACAGGCGGGTCGTGAGCGCGGCGAACATCATCGCGACGATCGCCGCGAGGATCTTCACGCGTGCCCCGGCTCGGAGGTCCGTCACCTGCGCCTCACCACCGGACCACCCGGTGCGTCCGCGATCCTTCGACCACCCGGCGCAGCACGGGGAACAGGAGTGGGGTGAGGATCGCGTTGTAGAGCGCCGAGAGCGCAGCGACCCGGAGTAGGTAGAGGGTGGAGACGTCGAGCTGCCCGAGCAGGAACGAGACGACGCCGTAGAACAGCACCCCCCCGAAGGTCCCACCGGCGACGAGGAACACGGGGAACAGCGGCGAGGGGCTCACGACGTACTGACGGAGCATCCCGACCGCGTACCCCAGCAGGGTGAGCGTCAGCGCCGTGATGCCCTTCGGCGCGTTCAGGAGGAAGTCCTCGGACATCCCGCTCGCGAACCCGGTGATCGCGCCCGCCGACGGGCCGTCGAGGAACGCGAACACGATCGTGAGCAGGTACAGCAGCTCCGGCTTCGCGCCGAGCAGCAGGACGTCCGCGAACACGGTGGTCTGGAGCAGGAGGGCCGAGAGGATGACCGCGGCGAGCAGCAGCGTGCGACGCACGGGACCTCAGGCTACCCGGACCCACCGGACAGGACCACCAGAACCACGTCGAGGGTCGAGAAGTCCACCGCCGGCCGGATGGTGATGTACTTCTCGAGGTCGGCTTCGTTCGGGAGCACCCGGGACACCGACCCGATGAGGATGCCCGGGGGGAACACGCCCTCGGCGACGCCGGGGATCTTGTAGCCGGCGGTCACCACCTGCTCGCCGGGCTGCACGTCGGTCTCGGTGTCGACGAGGCCCATCCGCAGGTCGTGCTCGGCCTCGCCGCCCACGAGCCCCGTCGTCCTCGAGATGTCCAGGCGTCCGGCCACGTACGAGTCGGGATCGATGATGAGCTGCACGGAGGCCGAGTCCGGCGCCACGCGCGTCACCCGCCCGACGAGCCCGGCCGCCGCGACCACCGGCATGTCCTCGGCGATCCCGTCGCTCGAGCCCTTGTCGATCGTGATCGTCCACTCGAAGTTCGACACGCCGTTCGCGATCACCTGCGCCCCCGTCGTCGCGATGTCCGGACCCAGGCTCTCCTGCAGGCCGAGGAGCGCTTGGGCCTCGTTCAGCTGCGCCGTGAGATCGGTGGACGTGGCCGCCTGCCCCTCGAGCTCCGCGACGCGCGCCCGCAGATCCTGGTTGTCCTTGCGGATCGACGGGAGGCGCACGAGCGTGGAGAAGAAGTTGCCGACCGGCTTGGTGACCTTCGAGACCGCCTCCTGGAGCGGGCTGATCACCGCGAGCGCCCCATCGCCCACCGCCGCGAGCGGTCCGCTGTCGCCCTGGCGGTAGTCGACCGTGATCGTGACGAGCGAGACCGAGACGAGCGTGACGACGAGCAGCCGCGCGCTCCGGGCCCTGGAGGGGAGGGCCATGGCCCTTACCTTCGGGACGGGCTCACCAGGACCCGCTGGAGGATCTCGAACTCCTCGAGGCACTTGCCCGAGCCGATCGCGACCGAGGAGAGCGGGTTCTCGGCGATATGGATCGGCATCCCGGTCTCGTGCCGCAGGCGTTTGTCGAGCCCTCGCAGCAACGCGCCGCCGCCGGTGAGCACGATGCCCCGGTGCATGATGTCGCCCGCGAGCTCGGGGGGCGTGCGGTCCAAGGTGGCCTTGATCGAGTCGATGATCGCGGTGACGGGCTCCTCGATCGCCTGGCGGATCTCGCCGTCCGTGATCTGGATCGTCTTCGGGAGGCCGGAGACCAGGTCGCGGCCGGGGATCTCGGCGACGAGCTCCTCCTGCATCGGGTACACCGAGGCGATCGCGAGCTTGATCGCCTCCGACGTGCGCTCGCCGAGCAGGAGCGAGTACTCCTTCTTCACGAACGTGATGATCGCCTCGTCGAGCTCGTCCCCGCCGATCCGCAGCGAGGTCGAGGTGACGATGCCGCCGAGGGAGATCACGGCGACCTCCGTCGTCCCGCCGCCGATGTCCACGATCATGTTGCCGGCGGGCTCGTGGATCGGAAGACCGGCACCGATCGCCGCCGCCATCGGCTCCTCGATGATGTAGGCCCGCCGGGCGCCCGCCGCGATCGTGGCCTCCTCGACCGCGCGCTGCTCGACACCCGTGATCCCGGAGGGGACGCACACGACGACCCGGGGCTTCGCCAGGAGGCGGCGCTTGTGCACCCGCTGGATGAAGTAGCGGAGCATCTTCTCGGTCACGTCGAAGTCGGCGATCACGCCGTCCTTCAGGGGGCGCACCGCCTGGATGTGCGACGGGGTCCGGCCGATCATCCGCTTCGCCTCGTTGCCGACGGCGAGGATCGCGCCGGTGAGCGTGTTGATCGCGACGACCGAGGGCTCGTTCAGGACGATGCCGTGCCGCCGAACATAGACGAGCGTGTTCGCGGTTCCAAGGTCGACTGCCATGTCCTGACCTAGGAACCCGAGGACCCCCTCGCCGTTCGCGCTGCGATCGGCTGGGGATGTGGGAAGTCCGCGACGAACCCTCTCGGCCATGGTCCGCAGACTTTGTACAGGACGCCGGAAGGCATGGCAACCCTCGACTGTGCGTTGAGCCTACCCTCAACCCTCGATACGGAGACGCATCTCCCACGCTCGAGATGACGGTGCGGACGCGATCTCGGCGACGGCGTATCGCGAGGCTCTACCCTCGGCTGAGGTACCGTGTGTGCGCGAGCGGATGCAGGGAGGATGCGGCGTGAGCATCGCGGTGGTGTTCCCCGGGCAGGGATCGCAGTTCCTCGGCATGGCCGATGCCTGGACCGGCCACGATGTGGGCCGAGCGACCCTCGAGGAGGCCTCGACGGCGATCGGGCGGGACGTGGTCGAGGGTTGCCGCGACGAGGGCGCGCTCGCCACGACCGAGTTCGTGCAGCCGGCGCTCCTCGCATGCGGGGTCGCGGCGTTCCGGGTCCTTCGGGCCGAGGGCGTGGCGTTCGTCGGCGCAGCCGGCCACTCCCTCGGCGAGTTCGCGGCGCTCGTCGCGGCGGAGGTCGTCCATCTCGGCGATGCGCTCGCGATGGTGACCGTCCGCGGCCGGGCGATGCAGGCGGCCGGAGAGGCGCGACCCGGGACGATGAGCGCGCTCCTCGGCCTCGGGGCGGAGCAGGCGGAGGAGCTCTGCGACGCCGCCCGCGGCGACGACGTGCTGCTCGTCGCGAACGAGAACTCGCCTCAGCAGGTCGTGATCTCGGGCTCGGTCCCCGCGATCGAGCGGGCCGAGACCCTCGCCGCCGAGCGCCGGATCCGCGCCGTGCGCCTGAAGGTGGCGGGGGCGTTCCACTCCCCGCTCATGGAGCCCGCGGTGGCACCCCTGACCGAGGCGATCGACCGGGCCCGGTTCTCTGCCCCGACGATGCCCGTCGCCGCGAACGTGACCGGCGAGCTCGTCCACGAGCCCGAGGAGCTCCGGGCGCTCCTGAAGCGCCACGTGGTCTCGCCGGTCCGGTGGCAGCGGTGTGCACAGGCGCTCGCGCGGGCCGGCGCCGACACGTTCCTCGAGGCGGGCCCGGGCGACGTGCTCACGAAGCTCGCGAAGCGGGTCGTGCCGAACGCACGGGCCA